>CAYMFD010000056.1:0-22672 GCA_964389475.1 uncultured Saprospiraceae bacterium | reverse complement strand
TTAGCATAGCGACCATCGCTACACAACACACACACACATGACATTAACTCAAAAAATTGGCGCTATCCTATTCGCCACCGCCCTGCTCATCTTTACCCTATCGATGGGATTGTCTACGCAGCGATTGACGTCGGCTACAGCGGATGTCGGCAATGCTACACACAACGAGGCTATCCTAAGAGCGGCTACCGACCTTGGTGTAGCTGATAAGGTGTACACGGGCAATGTCGGCTTCATCAGTGATGTAACGACAGTAATTAAGGCTGCGCAGGCTGACCTACTTGCTCGGTCAGAGGCAGGCATACCTGATGGTGTCAGCGAGTGGGACTACAAGATCGGCGACTGGAAGGTCAAGGAGTACGTCGAGACGCTAGTAAGATCTACTGCCGGAGGACTACTACCCAGCAATAAGGTGTTGTTTCTGGCATTGACCTTTGGCCTTGGTATCCTAGGTGGTTTGCTGTATATCTTGCCGCTGTTTCGTCAGAGCCCAGGTATCAAGCATGATCACATATACCACGATAGCTTAACGCGTGGCCTGACGTTTCGCTGGCGGACGATCTTCTTAGGAGCGACGATTTTAGGCGTACTCGCCTATGGCGTCAAGTATATGAACGGCGGCTTATTCTGGCCCATACTCACAGCAGTCATTGGTCTCACCATCATAGGCCTAGTGATGTACTACCTGCAGTCGGCTCGCAATACACCTGCTAGATCAGCCTCTCCGCAGATAGCCGGCTGGCTAGGGATCATAGCTGGTATATACTTTGTGAGCTTCTACGTCATCCTCTACTGGCAGCCAGCCTACCTCAGCAATGCCATCATGATGGTAGATCCTGTCGCTGAGCGACTCAGCGGGGGCAATGCTAGTAGGTGGTTCTTATATGGCTTGATGTATACCGTGATCGTCATCGTGATGGGAGTACGTATGCTGACTAAGTACCAGCATAACCGCTACCAGCGCATACGGACGTTCTCGGTGATGTTCTTTCAGACGGGTATTGCCTTTCTCCTGCCAGAGATCCTTGTCAGGCTCAACCAGCCTTACTATGACTTTAAGAATATCTGGCCGCTTAACTATACTTTCTTCTTTGACTGGAACCTCAACAACCTGATCAACAGTGGAGGCCTAGGCATATTCATGCTAGTCTGGGGTATCGTACTGATAGTGATCGGCGTGCCGGTGATCACCTATTTCTTCGGTAAGCGGTGGTATTGTAGCTGGGTGTGTGGCTGTGGCGGACTCGCTGAGACGATGGGTGACCCCTATAGACAGCTCAGCGACAAGAGTCTGCGAGCATGGAGGTTTGAGCGGTACATTATACACGGCGTTTTGGTATTCGCAGTGGTGATGACTGTACTGGTACTATTTCAGTTTTTTACGGGTCAGGATAATGTTTTTGGCTTTATCTCAGCGGGTGCTACCCGCCAGTGGTATGGCTTCTTGATCGGGTCAGCCTTCGCTGGTGTGGTGGGTACCGGCTTCTATCCACTGATGGGCAATCGAGTGTGGTGCCGATTTGGGTGTCCGCTGGCTGCTTACCTAGGGCTGGTCCAGCGATTTAAGTCCAGATTTAGAATCACGACCAATGGTGGACAGTGTATCTCTTGTGGTAACTGCAGTACCTACTGTGAGATGGGTATCGATGTACGTGCCTATGCGCAGCGTGGCCAGGATATCGTACGTAGCTCATGCGTAGGTTGTGGCGTATGTAGTGCTGTGTGCCCAAGGGGAGTACTTCGACTAGAGAATGGTAGTAGTGACGTATCGTCTCGGGCTGAGGAGTTGCGGGTGATACATATCTCAGAGTCGGAGATTGGGATACTTTAATACGACGAAGCTTCATAAACGAGATATGCGGATTAGGATTAGCGCTTACAACGAGCTTACACTCGATGACTTGTATAGCATCATGCGCTTGCGGCAGGAGGTCTTCGTCGTAGAGCAAGATTGCCCCTATCTCGATGCTGATGGTAAGGACCAGGTCGCCCACCACCTCCTCTACGAGCGAGGCACCAAGTTGCTGGGGTATAGTAGGCTATTGGCTCCGTGTATATCTTATCCAGACTACACGAGTATAGGTAGGGTAGTAACAGCCATAGATGAGCGAGGTAAGGCTTATGGGAGAGACCTTATGCAGGCATCTATTGCGTGGTGTGCTGAGAGACACCCAGGGCATGACATCAAGATCTCAGCGCAGTGCTACTTAGATCGCTTCTACGCTGGTTTTGGATTTGTTGATACAGGGGATCACTACCTGGAGGATGGCATACCACACCAGGCCATGGTACTATCGCTAGCCGATGTCGTCACCCCGTAGTATGCGGAATCGCTTACGGGCCTCTGTGGCGAGGGTACTGGCGCTAAAGTCTACGTAGAGCTGCTTGTATAGCTCTTTTGCTTTCTCAGGATTAGCCAGTTTTTGCTCGTATAGTTCTGCTAGTTCGAAGAGAGAGTTATCGGCTCGGATCTCTTCTGGATACTTTTCTATGATGGTCTCGTATAGTGCCACAGCCTTGTCGTACTCTCTCCTGCTGGTATAGATTTGCGCCTTGAGATATAGGATGTCATCCGTAAGGCTATGCTCTGGGAAGGTCTCCTTGATCTCATCGAGCCTTGCAAGAGACTCGTCGTACTTGCTTTGGAATAGTAGTAACTCACTATCTGCATACATCTTGAGCGGTACGTCGGTCGTGTCTAGCCCCATATTATCAGTAATGAAGACAGACATATCGATGGCGTCATTGCTGATCAGTCGAGTTGTCGCAGACTTAAGTATATCAAACTGCGCCTGTGCCCACTCGAAGTCTCCGTTAAAGTAACTGAGGCGGGCATTCTTGTACCTTGCTTTTTCGCCTAGAGCTCCCTCCTTGTATTTTTTATCTACCTGCGAGTAGAGTAGTGTGCTTTCCCATATATCACCCGAGATGAGGTACAGGTCTCCCAGCTCTAGTTTGGCATCCGCCACTTCATGATCGGCGAGGCCGGCGTAGTCTTTTACTTCCTCCAGTAGGCCGATGGCACCAGTGATATCGTCTAGGTAGTAGGCCTGTAGGTAGGCGAGTTGCTTGATGAGCTTAGCGGTTTCTGTATTCTTACCAAACTCATTTAAAAACGACACATATTCTCCCTCTAGGACTCTAAGGTCTTCAGTTGTGTAATCGACCTTTCGGATGATCTGCTTTCGCTTAGTATTGAGGAAGCCCAGCTTAGCCTCTAGGTAGTAGCTCGTATTGGGCCCGTGCTGCGTCGTGATATATTCGTAGCCCTTGAGAGCGGTGTCGAAGTCATTATCGTTGGCAGCTATCTGTGCCACATCGTAGACGCGGCCGCCGTTTTCGTCGTACTTGCGGTCCATCGCCCTTGCCTGACGTAGCGCCTTGTCGTACTGCTTACGGTGTATAAATGTCCACTCCAGCAGCTCGGTATATAGCGGCTGCTCCTCACCTTCTTTTTGGTCTTGGATGCGGGTATAGAGCTGACTCTGTAGTTCGTCGTAGTACTCCTCTGGTAGTACTCGTATAAAGGTGTTTTCTAGGGAGGCGAGGCGCTGCTCATAGCGATCTATACCGTCTAGGTAGTACTTGATCATGGGTTTGTACTCGCCTTTTTGCTGGTACAGCGCCGCTAGACTGGTTGAGAAGTCATATTTCTCACCGACGATGGCTTGACCTTTCTCGTAAGCTTCGATGGCGAGGTCATATTTGGCGAGTTGTCTAAAGGCGTTACCCAGCTTCTGTATCTGACCGGGGTTATTTCCCAGTTTGGAGATGGCTACACGATACTGCTGGTCGGCTTTCTCCTGGTCAAACTGTTTTTCGTAGAGATTACCGTAGCTGACATAGAAATCTAGGTCGCCAGGCTGTTGCTTGATGGCACCCTTGATAGACGTCTCTGCCTCCTTGTATGCCTCTATCTCTAGTAGGGAGTTGATGTAATACGTAAAGTAGGTCGTCTGCCGACGGTTCTTTTCGTAGAGCTTCTTGAATAGTTGAGCGGCTTTCTCGTACTCACCACTACGATAATACTGATTAGCCAGTCGTGAGTCCTGTCCGACAGTCTGTGCTAGGATGCAGAGCAGTACAGCAGCGGTAAGACAAATTCTCTTGATCATATACTCTAGGTAATCTGCATCTATCGTTTAGATGCGTTGATGCGACTTTCGATCGACGCAAAGTCATCTTCGAATTCGATCATATCTTTCATAATGCGTAACGACTCCACAAGGTAGACATCTTTTCGCACGTCTTTCACCCAGTCCTCATTCTTGGCCGCTAGTGACTCATCTATCTCTTGCTTCTCCAGGTCTGCACTCAGGTTTCTGATCTCAAATGCCGTCACAGGATCCTTCATCAGTCCTTTGAACCGTTCTACCTCTTTGTCTTTTTCTGCCATGTACAGTCTGTACGCATCGAGGTTTAGTGCCGTTTCACTATCATCATCTACATCCTCGAATCGCTTCGCGTTCTCGGTGATCAGTTGGAATATCGAGTCAGACTTTACCCGCAGTTCTGCTTTAGCCTTTAGCTCTTGCAGGTGGGCTAGGGTTACAACACTCTGCTTATACTCTTTATTTGCGATCTCCGTAAACTCTAGTGCTTGATCATACTCTCGCTCACCATAGTCGATAAAGCTATACTTATCGGGTAGGTGTATGTCTGGTTCGACGCCTCGCAGTTGCGTAGATCCACCGTTGACTCGGTAAAACTTCTGCATGGTCATCTTAAGGTTACCTAATGGCTTGAGCTCATTAGCACCCGTAAAGGCGCGGTCTAGATCATAAAATCGCTGTACCGTACCCTTGCCGAATGTCGTACCACCCACGATCACTGCTCGGCCGTAGTCTTGTAGCGCAGCTGCTAGTATCTCCGAGGCGGATGCACTGACGTTATTGACAAGTACGATGAGGGGACCATCGTAAGTGACGGACTTATCTTCGTCCTTGTGTACATAGGGGTCGCGACCTCTAGGCTTGACCTGTACGATTGGTCCCTCCTCTATGAACAAGCCTGACATATCGACCACGTCACCTAGTGAGCCACCCGTATTATTTCTGAGGTCTAGGATCACGCCATTGACATCATATTCGTTGAGCTTTTCTAGTTCTTTCTTGACATCGACGGCGCAGCTGCTACCACCCTTAAAGTCACTGTAGAATTTAGGTAACTTGATGTACCCTACATTGTCGATGATCTCAGAGTGATCTAGCAGTAGCGATTTGGCCTTGCTTTCGTCGAGGTCCACCACGTCTCTGATGATCTGTATCTCCTCGATGCTACCATCGACCTTACGCAAGGTTAGGAATACTTTACTGTCTTTCTTACCTCTGATCTTTTGGACGACGTCGTCCAGACGCATACCACCTATGATCAGGGGCTCCTCTTCGTCTTCTTGTCTTACCTTAAGTATGATATCCTCTACCTCTAGTTCCTTGCCCTTCCATGCTGGGCCACCGGGTATGACCTCCATTACCTTGGTCTCTTCGCCATCTGACTGCAGTCTAGCACCTATACCTTCGAGCTTGCCACCCATGTTGATGTCAAAGTTGGCTTTCTCCTTGGGGTTAAAGTAGTTGGTATGAGGATCAAAGTATCGGGTGATAGAGCCTACGTAGGTCTCGAATCGATCGCTACGTCGCGTCTTTTCTATCCGCTCAAACCACTTGTCGTAGTTGTCTTTTACCTTCTCTATGCTTTGCATGGTGAGGCTGTCTAGCGGCGTTACCGAGCCTTCGTAGTCAGCTTCTTCTTGCTTGGCTAGCTTGTCTTCTATCCTGCTCAGCACATTGTACTTAAGCATCTTGCGCCAGTGTTCCTTGAGTTCACCCTCGTCCTTGGCCCATTCGCGCTTGTCAGGGTCTAGCTCGAATGACTCGTCGATGCTAAAGTCCATCGGCTCTTTTATCGCAGCCTCGTAGATGCCCTTGGCTCTAGCCATACCATTGTCGATTAGGGCTATTGATGCATCAAAAAACTCAAATGTGCGACTGCTGACTTGTTCATCGATCTGATATTGGTAGAGCTCTAGCTGGGCTACTTCTGCGTCTAGCAAGAAGCGTTTGCCACTATCCGTAGCCTCTAGGTAGCGGTTGTATACATATAGGGACAGGCTGTCATCTACGGGCTTAGGGTCAAAGTGTACCTTGTCGATAAAGGTCATCACACCTTGTAGGATAAGGGCCTCTCGCTCTTTGTCATTAACAGGATTGTTAATAAAAGAACCTAGGATCATGATACCGGATACCAGAGCTAGGACCTTGCTGATTGTGTTACTAAACATATGTAGATTTTGAAGCCCCGTGGGACAATTACTGATAGACGAACCATCACCACTTAAAGCCTTACAACGGACTAATATAATTGACTTAACGGTTAATCGTTGCGTTATCGGTCCACTGTGTCCTGTCATTTAACGTTTCTTTGATCATTGCCGATTGGCTCAGGGCCTTGTGCATTGCAGCTTATGTCCTAGGTGGCTAGGAGTTACATACCCACGCAAGCCTGTGTTTTATAAGCTGCTACATATCTACAAAGGCATGATAGATTAGCGGTTAACCAAGGTGTCAAGCAGCTTTAAATCCGTATCTTTGCCACCTCTTAAACATACGATAAAGCATGAGTGAAAATAAAGGCAATTACGGTGCTAGTAATATCCAAGCGCTAGAAGGTCTTGAGGCGGTAAGGAAGCGTCCTGGAATGTACATCGGTAGTACCGATACCAAAGGTCTACACCACCTCGTATGGGAGGTAGTTGATAACTCTATAGATGAGCACCTAGCAGGACACTGTAAGCAGATAGATGTGGTGATACACAAAAACAATAGTATCACCGTGAGAGATGACGGACGAGGTATACCCGTGGGTATGCACCCTAAGCTTAAGAAGTCTGCCCTAGAGGTTGTAATGACCGTGTTACACGCCGGTGGTAAGTTTGACAAGGATACGTATAAAGTGTCAGGAGGTCTGCACGGTGTGGGTGTATCGTGTGTTAATGCACTATCTGGTCACCTCAAGGTGCAGGTACATCGAGAGGGCAAAGTATATGAGCAGGAGTACCACCAAGGTAAGCCTCAATATGATGTCAAAGAGGTGGGCACGACCACGACGAGGGGTACTAATGTCACATTCACACCAGATGACGAGATATTCGAAGAGTTAGAGTACAGCTATCAGATACTAGCCACTCGACTTAAGGAGCTATCTTATCTCAACATGGGGTTGATCCTCACATTGACGGATGAGCGAGCTAAGGGCGAAGACACGGAGTTTAAGACAGAGCGATTCTTTAGTGAGGGAGGACTCAAGGAGTTCGTCAAGCACTTAGATGAGGCACGTACACCTATTATCACGACGCCTATCCACGTTATCGGTAAGGAGGAGAATGTAGAAGTAGAGGTTGCTCTACAGTACAATACGGGCTACTCAGAGCATATCTACAGCTACGTCAATAATATCAACACTAGAGAAGGCGGTACTCACGTCAATGGGTTTCGCATGGCTGTGTCGCGAGAGTTTAAGAAGTACGCAGATGACAACAATCTGCTCAAGAAAGTAAAGTTCGCCATAGCGAGTGATGACTATAGAGAGGGTTTGACAGCTATCGTATCAGTAAAGGTGCCAGAGCCACAGTTTAAGGGTCAGACCAAGGGTGAGCTCGGTAATAGTGAGGTCAGAGGTATCGTATCTAGAGCTGTAGGTGATGTATTAAAAACCTACCTAGAGGAAAACCCCAAGGATGCTAAGCGTATCGTCGATAAGGTCATACTCGCAGCAACTGCTAGACATGCAGCACGCAAGGCGAGAGAGGCTGTACAGCGTAAAAACGTATTGACAGGTGGTGGACTACCAGGCAAGTTGTCTGACTGCAGTAGTAAGGATCCCGCTATGTCAGAGATATTCCTAGTAGAGGGAGACTCGGCAGGTGGTACGGCCAAGCAAGGACGCGATCGTAACTTCCAGGCGATCCTGCCGCTACGTGGTAAGATCCTCAATGTAGAGAAGGCCCTAGAGCACAGGATCTACGAAAATGAGGAGATCAAGAATATGTTTACCGCACTCGGTGTCAGCATAGAAGACAAGGATGGCGAGCGGATACTCAATATCGATAAGCTCCGCTATCACAAGATTGTGATTATGTGTGATGCCGACGTCGATGGTAGCCACATTGCGACACTGATCTTGACCTTCTTCTTTAGATATATGAAGCCGCTCGTAGAACAAGGCTACCTCTATATAGCTACGCCGCCACTATATCAGGTGAGCAAAGGTAAGAGCAGCGTATACTGCTGGGATGAGGATGAGCGACAGCAAGCGATCGATAGCTATGCTAAAGGTAACGAAGAGGCGACTGGCGTCAAGATCCAACGATACAAGGGTCTTGGTGAGATGAATGCCGAGCAGCTATGGGTCACGACGATGAACCCAGAGGAGAGAAAACTGAGACTAGTAACCATCAATGATATGATGGAGGCCGATCAGGTTTTCAGCATGCTCATGGGTGATGAGGTGCCGCCGCGTCGTCGATTTATCGAGGAGAATGCCAAGTACGCTAACGTAGACGCATAGCCTACACAGCTCCCATAATAGAGAGGATATCAGCTACACGATCAAGATAAAGCAATTCGAGGGACCATTTGACCTCCTACTCTTTTTTATCGAACGAGACGAGCTAGATATCCATGACATACCTATATCCAAGATCACTCAGGATTTTCTTGATTATATACAAGAGCTAGAGCACCTCAATATCGATGTCGCATCGGAGTTTATACTCGTAGCGGCTACCCTCATGCGCATCAAGGCAAGACTCCTCATACCTCGCAAGGAGCTAGATGAGGACGGCGTCGAGATAGATCCACGTCAAGAACTAGCACAGCGCCTGCTGGAGTACAAGCGGTACAAAGAGGTGCTGGACCAGATGCAAGACCTCGAGCAGCAGAGAGCCCTCAGAGAGCCTCGTGGATATATCGCCTCAGAGTTGCGGTCCATAGCTACCCATGCACTAGTAGACGTAGAGCTAGAGAGCTTATCGCTGTACAAGCTGCTTAAAACTTTTCAGAAACTCCTAGATCAGCAAGAGAGCAGAGAGAATAAGCAGGTCCACCAGATCGTCCGTTACTCGTACTCGATCAGAGACCAGCAGTCCTACATCAGAGGTGTCGTCAGTAAGATCAGCGGCAAGACTCCCTTCTCCCAACTATTCGCCCACCTTGAGAATCGCGTCCACGCCATCGTGACCTTTCTAGCCCTGCTGGAGCTGCTCAATTTACAAGAGCTGCAGCTCGTCATGGGCGGTGGTATCAATGACTTTTACATAGCGCCGGTGTAGTGGGGTGGTGAGCTCCATTGAGTGATAGACGACGTAGAGAAGTGTATGTAGGCTTGATGGGATGGCTGGTCAATCGGAATTTAATCACTGGTTTACGCCTTTTACTTTCATATTTTGATAGACCGGCCTGCATTGTGGTAACCCTCAAGGCTTCTTCATTGTTACAATCCTTTACGAAGACAAGCGGACCCATGCTTGAGTCCCTGATACAACAGAACCCTCCTCTTGTCTCTTGCAGCACTTTTATCGAGACTAGCATACCGTATATTGCATCCTATAGATTAAGATACTTATGAGACTACAGACGATATTACCATACTTAGCGGCATTAACACTATTATTTACAGCGTGTAAGCAGGAGACTAGGCAGTCCCATAATGATATGCCTCAGCCAGATCGCTTGCCCAAGGATCAGCGAATTGGTCTGCTAGCAAAGCATGAGACCCTTATGACAGCCGACCCAGTCACGGGAGAGGTGCCTAAGGATAAGTTGTATCATGTACGTAAGGCGTTACAGGCTCAGGTAGCTACCAGGTCGGTGCAGTCCCGCTCGTGGACACCTATAGGACCTACCGATGTAGGTGGACGTACTCGTGCTATTACGGTCGATATGCGAGATACTACCATGTCTACCATATGGGTGGGTAGCGTGTCTGGTGGTCTGTGGCGATGTACCGATGCTCTCACCGTACCCCAGTGGACTCGTATAGATGACTGGCCCGGCAGTCCCAGTATATCGAGTATCGTACAAGACCCCAACGACCTAGAGACATTCTACGTATCGACGGGCGAAGGCTGGTTTAATGCCGACGCTTATCGAGGCGATGGCATATACAAAAGTGTAGATGGCGGTATTAGCTGGACACTCTTGGAGGAGACGGCCAATGCTAGGTTTAGATATACGCAGAAGATGTTGTTTACACAGCGGGGAGACCTACTGGCCTGTACTAGAGATCGTGGTATCATGCGGTCTCAGGATGGTGGCCTTACTTGGGAGGACTGCCTGAGCAATAGGACTACAACGGGTGCCAGCAGTAGAGCGGCCGATGTAGAGATGGCTGCTGGCGGTACACTGTACGCTAGCATGGGTATCTTCAGCACAGACGGTGTCTACAAGTCTGAGGACGATGGTGATAACTGGACCTTCCTGGAGTTTCCAGAGGTGGACCCATATGAGCGGATAGAGATAGCCCTATCGCCAGTAGATACTAGTAGAGTACTGGTCCTCTTGCAGGATGAAGATACGCGTGGCTGCAAGTACATCATGGAAAGTACTGACGCTGGTGATTCGTGGAGACAACTCAATGTGCCTAGCGCTATTGGTATGGACAATTTTGCAAGAAACCAGGCATGGTACGACCTCGTCGCCATGTATCACCCTACAGATACCTCAACAATCATCATCGGAGGGGTAGACCTCATACGCAGTAGAGATGGGGGCGACTCATGGCAGCAACTGACCAACTGGCGGGAGGGGACTTCACCTATACATGTACACGCGGATCAGCACTTCATAGTACCCGTGCCTGGGCAGCCAGACGCTATGCTTTTTGGCAATGATGGAGGGGTGTGGTTGAGCGAAGATCTACGGGCAGACGATCCTGACTTTAGGGACCTGAGTCAGGGTTATATATCTACACAGTACTACGCTTGTAGCCTTCACCCAGACCCTGAGGTCAGCTACTATATGGCAGGAGCACAAGACAATGGTACGCAAGCCATGACTAGAGACTCTTTAGGCCCTGCCGAGCAGGTCTTGGGTGGTGATGGTGCCTTCAACCATATCGATGAGGAGGATGGCGATATCCGTATAGGTGCATTCCAAAATGGCAACTACGTCTACACGACGGATGCATGGCAAAACCGTGAATTTCTCTTCCCTCCAGGCACAGGGTTCTTTATTAACCCTACCACTTACGACACACCTTCTAAGACGATGTATGGGAGCTACAGCGGTGGCTCTTACCTATACTTAGAGGTACTTACAGGGGTCGTAGACTCCGTGTCTGTACCAGGGCTGGGCAGCAACCGGGTATCTGCACTGAAGGTAGATCCAAGTGATAGTAATGTGCTTTACATAGGGTCTGAGTCAGGCACTTTACTGCGCCTCACCAATCCCAAATCCCAAGACCATGATCTTGAGGTTTTACGTACAGGCTCGGGTTATCTGCGTGCTATCGACATAGATCGTGGTAATCGCGATCGCATAGTTATGTGCTACAGTAATTTCAATACGCAAAGTGTCTATTACAGTGAGGATTACGGAGACACATTTGAGAATCTAGAGCTTAACCTACCCAATGTACCCGTACGATGGGTGTCTTTTGCCCCCAATACCCCACAGATAATTATTGCCGCTACCGAAGTGGGCATGTGGGAGTTAGACCTCAGTGCTGACGTACAGGAGTGGTTGTATGTAGGCGACCCCATAGGTGCTGTGCGGGTAGACATGATTACTCCTAGGTATCAAGATGGCCACGTAGCCGTGGCTACCTATGGCCGAGGTATGTACACGACGGACGACTATGCAACGGCAGCGCTAGGTTTTGCCAGTAGTGTATCGCAGGCACTGGAGGTCAGCCCGGAGATAGAGGACTGCGGAGCAGCTGCTTTGGTACAGATACCTCTAGGTATCAACCAGCCTGCGGATACAGCTATCAACATACAGGTATCCGTAGTAGGCGGTTCGGCTGTGGAGGGCAGGGATTATGCCTTGCTGACGCAGGATATACAATTGCCTGCTCAGACGCAAGACACCTTCATCGAGGTAGAGGTGTACAGCGATAGGATGGGTATAGGCGACCGTACGGTGGTCCTGAACTTATCGACTGCTGATTTAGGAGTTTCTATTTCTAGGCATACACTGACGATAGTAGAGGATGATCAAAGTCCTAGTGCAGACGTAAACGCCATACAATACTTCTTCGCCCCCGATGGTACGACGACTCAGGCGCCTTTTACAGGGTTTTGGGAAGATGGCCGCTCTCAGTTCGTGTACTCTCGTGAGCAGCTGTCTAGGATAGGTGTGGAGCCAGGTACGGAGCTGACGGCAATGCAGTTAGTTGTATCTGATAAGCAGAGTAGCCAGCCTTTCGAGGGCTTTACCGTTACCATGGCCAACATCAGCCAAAACTCTACAGATATAGACTTTATAGAGGCAGAGGCAGATGTTGTCTATGAGGGTGATTATAGCACTGTTCTGGGCTTCAATCGCTTTGATCTTACTAGGCCATTCGCTTATGATGGAGAAGCAATTTTAGTCAGTTTTTGCTATGACAATCAGTCGTTTACGAGCTCAGATGCTATCGCTGCATTTATGGTAGACGATGTCGATGCTATTACGGCTAGGATAGCTGAGGAGGACGGTGCAATAGGTTGCGAACTGCAAGATGTAGGAGATTTAGGTAATTTTCTGCCGGCTTTATTTTTAGAAAGCCTTGGCAGTATCAAGCTCAGTACGACCACGGACTTGCTGGCTTCTGATGTAGATCCAGATATCACAGCGTACTACTATGCCAGCGATAGTATAGTCGGATCTGCTCGTGTAGATAGCGAGGGAGAGGCTGCCTGCATATCTATGCAAGTAATACAGGATGGTAGTGGGCTAGAGGCTTGTCCCACTTGTCAGGTTGACTACTCCACGAGGCAGGTAGATGTAGATCACGACTCTGATCAGGTGATTGATTACTGCCTTTACTTCAACATGGAGGTTCTAGATCAGATCGATATCGATCTGGCTACCATTTACCACGTTGAAACAGACTCACTGCTCGATGCAGAGGTGACGATTGTAGATGGGGTAGCGCTGGCCTGTTTTGCTTCTGACCTTACGGGGACATATGCCCTAGCAGCTAACATAGTGTCTAGTACGGCAGAAGTCACTGAGCGACCATCAGTCTATGACTACTTACAGTGTTTCGATATACAGGGCCGCAAAGTATACCAAGGTAGCACTATGACTGATCTACCTGCTGGTATTTACATCGTTAGCTACGTGGTAGATGGCCGGCCAGTCTATACAGAGAAAGTCATATCCACACAATAAAAAACGTCCCGACAGGTAACTGTCGGGACGAATCAAAACAAAACGAAAAACCAACTTATCTTACAACCCACTATGGGCTTTTCTTCTTTGCGTAAGTAACGAGATAACGTTGATTTCGGTTTTACTGAAGTACCACTCGCTTTGTCAGTCTTTTGCCATTTCTATCTACGTGTATTTTAATGTTTTGACCCTTGGAGGTGATAGCCATCGCATCTTGTAGATCGTCGAAGTGGTATACTTTTTTGTCTTCTATGCCTGTGATCACATCACCGTCCTTGAGGCCGGCCTTGGCGGCATTGCCAGACGGGTCGAGGGTGATGACTAGAAACCCAAAGTCTGAACCAAGGCTGTATTCTTCCACTAGGCCGCGGTCCACGTCGTAGCCTTCCACACCTAGCTTATTGCCACGTATGTCACCATTCTCGATGATGCTAGCTACTATACTACCTACTAGATTGCTGGGTATCGCAAAACTGTAACCGGCATAGACCCCAGTAGGTGTAGCGATGGCCGTGTTGATACCTATGAGCTCACCCTCTGTATTGACTAGAGCTCCACCACTATTGCCGGGGTTGACGGCGGCGTCTGTCTGTATAAACTCTACGAGGCCTTGTCCGTCTTCTATGACATCGAGGTCTCTACCCTTGGCACTGACGATGCCGGCAGTAACTGTTGAGGTTAAGTAGCTAAAAGGATTGCCAACGGCTAGCACCCACTCGCCGACTTCTACTTGGTCGCTGTTTCCATAGCTTATGCTAGGTAGACCTTGACCTTCTATTTTGATAACGGCTAGATCTGTAATGGGGTCCGTACCGATTTTTGTAGCCTTGTATTTTTTACCATCTTCTAGCGTGACGTTAATGTTATCTGCAAATCCTACGACGTGGTTATTGGTGACGATGTAGCCATCGGCTGAGATGATGACACCACTCCCAGACCCATTCTTAGGCCTAGAGCTACCGTAGCCAAAAAACTCATCACCGAAGAGGTCGTAGAAAGAACTCCTACGTCGCCGCTCTTGGTGCCTGCGTTTGACCTGCTCTTGGGTTTCGGCAGCATAGATCTGTACCACGGCAGACGTAGAGGCCTTAGCGGCTTTTCTAAAGTCCATAGGGCTCTTGATCGGTGAGGAGGCTGCGGCCTGATGCCCGACGGTGACTGCTTGTAACGGCTGCTGCTCTGTCCTTACTTCCTTACCTTGTAGCCAGCTTAGTCCTGCTAGTACGAGGAGTCCTCCCGCTATGCCACTGAGGAGAGTTGTCAAGTATTGTTTCATAGTGATGGTTTTTGCTTTCTTTTGTGACATACAATTTTGACGTGTGGTACGTTTAACACTCACACGTGATCGTATGCCGATGTAACGATGTAGTAATATGGGCTTACAGTAGTAGTATTTCGTTTAACAGTAAATTAACCGATGAAGATTAAGGCTTTGCTTTTTAGTTGTTTCGTAGGTGCCACAGTGCTATGTACTAGTTGTGGTGGCGATGAAATCAATGAAGACACAAGAGAAGAACTAGGACAATATATCTCTGATAATAATATCGACGCTGTACTCGATGAATCAGGGCTATACTACGTGATACATGAGGCTGGTAGTGATACGATGCCTACGGAGTTTAGTAGCGTACTTGTAAACTATGAGGGCCGGACGATAGCCGATGACGAGATTTTTGACGAAGGAGACACTACTGCTATCTTACTGTCTAGTACTATACAGGGGTGGCAGGTAGGCATACCTAAGATAGGCATAGGTGGTAGCATGACCCTGTATATCCCTAGTGATATGGGATATGGTAAGGACGGTACTGGCCCCATCGCTGGTGATGCCAACCTAGTATTTGACGTAGATCTTATAGATGTTGACGGGCTTAGGAGTACGGCAGTACGTGAGGCGGCTGAGGAGGTAGATATCGCAGCATACATCGCCGAGAGGGACCTCGATCCATTCGTGACGGATGAGGGTGTCTACATCCATATTAACGAGGAGGGGGAGACCGATAGGCCAGATGTAGAGTCTACCGTAACGATACACTATTATGGAGAGCGGCTAGATGGCCAGCAGATCGATAGTAGTTACGACAGAAATCGTCCTTCTACTTTTGCCTTATCTTCTGTAATAGAAGGCTGGCAGATTGCCATTCCTTATTTCGGCAAGGGAGGATCAGGGACGATTATCATCCCTAGCAGACTAGCATATGGGGCACAAGACCGTCCAGGTATTCCACCCCATACACCGCTCGCCTTTGATATCGAGTTGATCGATTTTTAGGCCTTAGTCTTTATGCTACACCCTATGGCCTTAGTCTTTGACGGCTTTGGCTTTTTACCAGCGATCAGAGCATTGATGGCATCTTTTAGGTAGTGCTGCTCTACGGCTGCGGCATCTTGTGCATTATCGTCTATAGCGCCGATATACCGCACGAAGTGGTCCTTGTCTAGTAAGAATACGTGAGGTGTTTTAGTTGCACCGTATGTAGGGTACACCTTCTGGTCTAGGTCGTAGAGATAAGCAAATGGAAAGCCTTTTTCTTCCGCTCGTTCTTTCATTTTTTCATAGCTGTCAGCAGGCTGTACCGCTGGGTCATTGGGGTTGATAGCTATCACAGGATAACCCTTGGGGGCATACTCGTTATGTAGTGCTATCAGGCGATCCTCATACATCACAGCGTACGGACAGTGATTACAGGTAAACGTAATGACGAAGCCTTCTGCATCGGGATAATCACCCATGCTTACAATCGAGCCAGTAGTTGATCTTAGCAAAAAGTCTGTGGCCTTATCACCTACCTTATACCCGTCACCACCTTTATCTGTGGTAGGGAGAGTTGCAGATATACCTAGGGTAAATACAGCGAGTAATAGCGGAATCAGTGTTTTCATAACAGTGCTTTTATAATGTTTTTATGAAGGTGTCAATGTAGTCGTCTAGATCTTTGGCATCAGCGAATGAGCCCTCGTAGGTTACGTGATCACGTCCTCGATATACATACGTGAATGGGATCGCACCAGACCAGGACTTGTCGACTTTATCGATCCAAGAATTGGGTTTAGGGTCTAGCAGTAATACCACTTCATGCTCTTGTGGATGTGCCTTGAGCCACGGGTAGAACTTTGTGTCTAGTTGCCGACTAAAGTCCAGGCTCACTAGGATCACTTTGACAGGGTGACTATTTATCCGCTTATCCAAGTCTACGAAAAAAGGCAGCTCGTGTACGCAAGGGGCACACCATGTGGCCCAGAAGTTGATCACGTAGATCGTATCATCAGATGATCGCTGCAGGACCTCCTCGTTAAACTTGTCAAACTCGAGGTACTGCTTTACGTCTTGGCCTATCGCCACCGCCGTAAGCGTACACATCAGTATGAGGGCTAGTATATGTCTCTTCACTACCGGGTAAACCATAGAGCCTGACTAAATGCTACAAGCATCGATGACTTTAACACGACTTTACTTTTTGAGACCGATTTCTCTTAAGCGTTCGTCGAGGTAGTCTCCTGCTGTGGTGTTTTCGTAAGCTAGTGGCCGGTCTGCCGTCACACACTGTGCTAGACACGTGAGATCCATCTCGCTTTTTGGGTGCAAAAAGAAAGGTATAGACAGTCTCGGCACGTGCCACTGCTCTTTGGGAGGGTTGACAACTCTGTGTGTGGTAGACTTGAGGTAGTTGTTGGTCAGCCGCTGTAACATATCACCTACATTGATAACGATCTCGTTTTCACCAGGCGTAATGTCTAGCCACTCATTATCTGCATTGAGGAGCTGTAGCCCACCTGCGCTAGCTCCCACTAGCAAGGTGATCAGGTTGATATCCTCGTGCTGCTCTGCTCGTATGGCAGACCTAGGCTCTTCGGTGATAGGCGGGTAGTGTATGGACCGTAGGATACTATTGCCATTATGTATATGCTGGTCAAAGTAGTCCTCTGGTAAGTCCAAGTGCAATGCTATAGCCCTCAGCAAGTGTCCACCTGATGACTCGAAGGCCTTGTATAGATCCTTGGCTAGATTACTGAAGGCGGGTACTTCGTCGGTAAATACATTGGGTGGGTACTCGTCAGGATTAGCGACCTGGCCCTCCACATACTGGCCAAATTGATAAAATTCCTTGAGGTCAGCTACCTGCGACTGCTTGGCGTGCTCTGTACCGAATGACGTGTAGCCTCTCTGCCCAGCTAGACCATCTAGTCTGTATGACGACTTGGCAGATACGGGCAGCGAGAAGAAGGCCTTGCTGGCAGCATAGAAGCCCTCTACTACCTCCTTTGGTATACCATGATTGACTACTCCTACGAATCCTACATTGTGAAATGCGGCTCCGATCTCATTGACAAATTCTGCACGCTGACTGTCATCTCCTTTTGTAAACTTCGATAGATCGACTACTGGAATTGTCCTTTTTTGCATAATAATACGAGTGAATAGTTTTAAAACAATTTGCTGGTATGGTTGCCTAATACAAAAGCCATCAAGCCAGACACAATACTACCTCCTAAATATAGGAAACCTTGAGCTAGCGCTGCTTTTGTATAGTAACTGTAAAGTTCAAATATAAGGGTTGAGAAGGTACTCAAACCTCCACAAAGACCCACTGCGATCAGTAGGTAGAGAGACTTATCCCCATCTGAGTACTTAGTAACGACGACGCCTAGGATAAAGCAAGCGATGAGGTTAGCAGTGATCGTGCCCCACGGAATCGATGTGTTGAGCGAGAGTCCACTCACCCAATATCGCAATACTGCGCCTATAGCTCCACCTAGGGCAACGTAGATGATATGCTGTGGAGTCATATTACTCCTGCTTTTCGAATAGTAGATGACGCCTGCTGTACACATATAATATACCGCTCAGTACCGTTGCTAGCGTGAGGATGATCACAAGCAAGACGAGGCTACCTATATCCTGCAATAGATAGGCGATAAGTATAAAGGCGATGTTGACAGTGACCAAGATAGTCGTTGACTTCATATGACTAAACCCACTATCTAGTAGCAGGTGGTGTATGTGCAGACGATCAGGGCTGAAAGGACTACGACCCTTGATGAGCCGCATAGCAAACACCCGAGCTGTATCAAACAGTGGCAGGATCAATATCGCGATAGCCACTGCAGGTGTAGACCCTATGGCATATGGCGAGTCACCCAGTGTACGGTGTATGTCTATAAACTCGATGACGAGTATCGAGCACACGAGACCTATCAAGAGACTGCCCGTATCACCCATGAATATCTTGGCTGGAGTAATATTATACTTTAGAAAAGCAACAACACTACCTGCCATGGCAAATGCTACTATGGCGATCTCGACACGGTCTACCTTAAAGAACCAGTAGCCTAGCAGCACAGATATCAGTACAGAGATACTACCCGACAACCCGTTAATACCATCTATGAGGTTAAAAGCATTAATGATGACGATGATAGTGAATATACTGAGAGGGGCTGCGACGAGTAGGGGTAGCTCATTGATGCCAAAGATGCCGTACAACGACGAGAGCACCACCTTGGCCTTAAATACAATGATAAATGCGGCAGCGACCTGTCCTATCAGCTTTTTGCGGGGAGATATGGGGTCTATATCATCTTTGACGCCTATGAGGAATATGATTATAAAGGCACAAAGGATGTACTGCAGCTCACCGAAGAAATTAAATGGTGTCCATAGTATGATGCTAAATATCGTACCGGCAAAGATACCTACACCCCCTAGTGACGGTGTAATCGTCGTGTGTGACCTCCGCTCGCCAGGCACATCGACTAACCCCTTCTTGATAGCAATATGTATAATCGAGGGTATCGCGATATACGTAAGGCCAAAGGCAGTGATGAATGCTAGGAGTAGGGAGTACATGAATTATGCTTGATATATCTCTTCAAAAAGGTAAGGTGCAAAAACACAGCCAAAAAACAAACATAAAACTTGTTATGTGTAAACACTTGCTTTTAAGTCACTTAAATAAAGATTTATATGTGTTAAGAGAGAATATATTTCTGGATTGATGGTGGTTTTTCTCTACAGCTGTTCTACCTTCGTACGAGGTATGGGTTGTAAAACCCTGCCAACCTGACTTTATTAGAACATAACCCATATCACATGAACTGTCGTTTACTGACTTTTCTAGTGCTCGTCTTTAGTGCGAGTATTGTTAATGCACAACTCATTATCACTGGAGCCTTTGACGGTCCACTTTCTGGTGGTACACCTAAAGGTATTGAGCTTTACGCTACTGCCGACATTCCTGATCTTAGTATCTATGGAGTAGGCTCTGCCAATAATGGTGGCGGTACGGATGGCCAAGAATTTACCTTTCCAGCTGTAATGGTTACGGAAGGTACGTTTATCTATGTGGCTAGCGAATCGACTCAGTTTACTACTTGGTTTGGTTTTGCTCCTGACTATACCGATGGCTCGATGGGTATTAATGGTGACGATGCTGTAGAGCTTTTTATGAATGGTGCTGTCATTGACGTCTTTGGAGATATCAATGTTGACGGAACCGGACAGCCATGGGACTTTCTCGACGGTTGGGCATATCGTGTAGATGAGACTGGTCCTGATGGGACAACCTTTACTTTGGGCAATTGGACTTTCTCAGGGATTAATGCTCTAGATGGAGAGACGTCCAATGCGACAGCAACATCGCCTTTCCCTATAGGTACGTATATGCCTCTAGCCGCAGCTAATCCATGTGATGGCGAGACGGCTAGGATCAATGAGATCCACTATGACAATGTAGGACCAGACGTCATGGAGTTTGTGGAGATCAGAATACCAAACCCGCAGCCTGCTGATATTAGCTTGTATAGTGTCCAACTATACAATGGTACCAGTGGTACTCCATACGGCGGAGGTGCGGTGTCATTGGATCTTTTCACGGCGACCGATGACGGTACCTTTACCTATTATGTGTTTGACTTTATGGCTGCTGGTAATAGATTGCAGAATGGAATCAATAATAACTCGACCGAGGGTGATGGCCTGGTATTGCTTGCTCCTTGTGGTGTAGTTGAGTTCTTATCTTATGAGGGTTCGTTCACAGCAACTACTGGACCTGCTACAGGCATGACGTCTGTAGATATAGGTGTCGAAGAGGATAACCCAATCCCTGAACTAGGTCAGTCGCTGCAGTTGATAGATGGCATTTGGCAAGGACCGACACCTCAGACGGTAGGTGCTGAGAATATGATACTAGTGCCTTGTGATGTGTCATTTGACTATGGTGTTACTACAGCATGTGTCGGTGGGGCTGAGCTTACCGTTATGAATGCGATTAATACAGGTGAGTTTACATTCACAGGAGCTGGCAACCTAGAGCTCAATTCCGTTACTGGAGCAATTGATCCATCTGCTAGTGATCCTGGCACATATATGATTACCAATACGGTTGATAATGCTGGTGATGCACCTGCTATCATCATAACAGGTGTCTTCGACGGACCTCTTATGGGCGGTACACCTAAAGGCGTAGAGCTTTACATTCTCGACGATATCGCAGATCTGAGCATTTACGGACTAGGGTCTGCTAACAATGGTGGTGGTACCGACGGACAGGAGTTCACCTTCCCAGCAGTGGCGGCTACAGCGGGTACCTATATATATGTAGCAAGTGAATCGACACAGTTTACGAATTGGTTCGGTTTTGCTCCAGACTATACCGATGGGTCAATGGGTATTAACGGTGATGATGCTGTAGAGCTATTTTGTAATGGTGTGCCGATTGATGTATTCGGTGATATAGACACTGATGGTACTGGTGAGCCATGGGACCATGTTGATGGTTGGGCCTATAGAAGTAATGATAACTGTCCTAATGCGGCATTCGATCTAGCTGAGTGGACTTTTTCTGGGACCAATGCTCTAGATGGAGAGACCACCAATGCTACTGCAGCTATGCCATTCCCTAATGGTACATACACTAACGCTGGCTGTCCAGGAGCTGATGCTTGCATGGATATGTTTACACTTGAGCTTACTATACTACCTGCTCCAGTTGCTGATGCTGGTATTCCAGTTGCTATATGCGAGGGTGATGATGCTCAGCTATCAGCCACCGGAGACGGTACTTGGAGTGGAGGTCTCGGCACATTCGCTGATGTGACAGATGCTGCAAGTACGTATACACCAGACGCTGGCGAAGCGGGCACCACTGTTGTACTTACGTGGACAGTGTCAGATGCGATATGCGGAGATGTTACGGACAGTACTGCGGTAGTCGTGTTTACGCAGGATGCAGATGCAGCATTTGAGTACAGCAGTTCTGTGTTTTGCCCTAATGGCGAAAACCCTGTTGTAATGTTGACAACAGGAGTAGCTGGAACATTTAGCGTGACAGGCGGTGATGCGGCGGCGATAGACCTAGACCCAGTGACTGGAGAGATAACAGTAGCTAATACGGCTGAAGGTACTTACGAAATCACTAATTCGGTTCTTGGTTGTGGTAGTTTGGTTATAACGGGTGTTATAGATGGTCCTTTATTTGGAGGTACTCCCAAAGCTGTGGAGTTGTACGCAATAGATGACGTGCCAGACCTCAGTGTATATAGTGTAGGTGTTGCCAACAATGGTGGTGGTACCGACGGAGAAGAAGTAATGCTTAACGGATCATTAGCCGCAGGGGAGTACTACTACCTAGCAGGTAATGGCCCGAGCTTCACCGCATTTTTCGGATTCGATCCAGATACGGTAAGCACAGATATTTCACTTAATGGTGATGATGCCATAGAGCTTTTCTGCAATGGTACGGTAGTCGATCAGTTTGGCGATATCAATGTAGACGGTACAGGTCAGGCTTGGGATCACTTAGACGGTTGGGTTTATAGAATAGATAATACAGGACCTAGCGGCGCTTTCTTTGACTTACAAAGCTGGATGTATAGTGGTACCAATGTGCTAGATGGCGAGACGGATAATGCTTCTGCAGCGGTTCCATTTCCGATAGGATCATATGCTTCTGCCTCTACTAATGCATGCCCTCCATCTACTGCGTCATTTACGATAACGATAGGGGACCTAGAGCCACTACTAGTAAGTTGCCCAGGAGACATCAGTATCACTCTAGAGGATGGAGCATGCGGTGAGTACGTTAATTATCCGATACCTGTAGTATTTGATAACTGCCCAGGAGACTTTGAGTATGGTGTAGTTAGTGGACCGCAATCAGGGGACTTTTTAACACCTGACGACAGCCCATATGAGGTAGTACTATTTGCAGTAAATGCAGAGACAAGAGACTCTGGCACTTGCTCCTTCATGATAGAGATCAATGGCGTAGTTGACCCTGTACAGTCATTGACGTGTAACA
>CAYMFD010000055.1:19916-23110 GCA_964389475.1 uncultured Saprospiraceae bacterium | reverse complement strand
AGCAAGCACTATACTCCATGAAGCGATACATGCTGCCATGTATCAGTCAGCATTAAATGGTGATCCAAATTTGAATTCCACTGATTACTGCCTGATATGGCAGGACCACTTTCAAACAAATGACCCATGTCATGAAGTAATGGCAAATCAGTATGTTGAGCATT
Organism: uncultured Saprospiraceae bacterium; assembly: GCA_964389475.1. Classification (GTDB taxonomy): domain Bacteria; phylum Bacteroidota; class Bacteroidia; order Chitinophagales; family Saprospiraceae; genus CAYMFD01. The sequence goes on along the minus strand of CAYMFD010000055.1, from coordinate 22,946 downwards.
TAGCTCAGGCTATTGCAGATTTAGATGGTAATAGGTTCAGCTTAGATTTCTACATGTACAGTGCCTGGGCAGGATTATCAAGCGTGGGTGAGCAGGTCGGACTACTATCAGACCCATACGTTTCGCAGTACTATGATGAGTACCAAGTTCTAATTGATAGTCCTTTCGATGATTGTAGATAATATTGTGTTCACTTGTGTTCTACTATCCTTGTTGTTTGCTTCATGTGCAAATGATAGAACACATATAGACTTAGGACCTGCCATAAGTAGTGTTAGTGGATGCTTTGAGAATGACAGTAGGTGTCCAGATTCTATATTCGTGTCAACGCAAAATATTAGCCTTCTGAACTATGACTTAGCTCCTTGGCATCATTGTTTACAGCAAGAAAAGTCTATTGGAGCCGTTGATTTAGACAGTAGTGACAATGTATTAATTCGCATTCCTTCTGCTGTTTATAACAAGAAGCTGTACAGCTATTTTCATGGGAAAGACTGGGTACCTCCAAACGAACCTTCTCAAGATAGGTTGTTTGTTTCCTATTCACAGGCTTTTGCTTCAAAGAAAGAAGCAATAGTTTATGTAATTTGCTATTTGTCAGGTAGAGAGATAAGTGTTAGTTCCTGCCTGTTTAAAAGACATGGATCCGCATTTGAATTTGACAACTGTTATTGCAGGATGAACCCTTTTTAACTCTCTTGGGATTTATGTATCACGGCATCATGATCGATTTTTATATCTATAAAATTCAGTCATAGCGTTTCTTTGTAAGTCAGTTGATATGTACTATGTGCCCCAGCCAACTCTACATGGCCTTACACCCACAGTTAATACCTCTTGATTCTACACAATCCTCTTCATTGCAGAGGTGAATAGCCATTTATCTTGTATCAGCACCGTAGTCGGTCATACTAGATCTGTTGTGTCGGTATGCTCAGCTATGGTAGTGCTGCTCATGTGTCAACTACTCAAGGACAGAAGCCTCGCACCTAGTTCTCGCTAAGTCGTATCGCATAAGCATATGCACGTATTCGGGTTACTCGATACAGTAAGCCTAGACCAATTATCAACGATCAGTGGTCAGTTTAGCCATGCCGCTAACAGCCACGGAAAAGTTGAGACGACTATAGACAGAGTAGATAATACCTGCACATAAAGATCACACCTTGCATTTACCCTACATTACCCACAACCACACCTCGGGCTTACCACTAAATATTTCGACCCAAGACCAAGACTATGCACATGCGACCAGTCGATTTTGGATTCTTACCCCAAAACGTACTATCTTTTTGACCTGATTGTAGACCCACAAGCCACTCAATTACTAAATATGACAGGCAAAAGCTTCTTCATTGTAGCCCTTGCAATTATAGTTTTGGTACCTCAAGTATATGCACAGACCGTCTACAATATCAGTGACCCCACAGCGATAGAGGACCACACCTACGTTGCAGGTGATGAGATCGTACTGGCTAATGGTACCTACAATACGGATGAGCGAATAACCTTTGTGGGCAACGGCACAGCTGATGAGCCTATTACTTTTAGGGCAGAGAGTCCTGGTGGCGTGCTCTTTACAGGGGGCTTACAGATCAATATAGGTGGGGACCACGTCGTAGTAGATGGTTTTCTCTGGCAGGGTGGTTTCGGGGCTAGCAACTTTATTCAATTTAGAGATGGTACCGACTATGCCAATCATAGCACCATCCAAAACTGCGCTATCGATGGCCTCGCTATACATCCTGATGATGTGGCGGACGACCTTGCTAATAACTCGATTACCAAGCACCGATGGATCGTCTTGTATGGGACGTACAATTCGGTGATCAACTGTTCTTTTTTAAATAAACGAAGTGCTGGGGCCTTGATCCTAGCCGAGTACGAGTACAATGCCGAGGACGACCCTTGTGCCATTGTCGGTCACACCATCAGCAACAACTACTTCTACAGATATGCCAAGGTCGATAACACGCTAAGTAATGCTGGCGACAGCGAGACGATACGTATAGGTACTAGCTCTTATCAAAATGTCAATAGCCGTGTAAGCGTGACCAATAACTATTTCGTAGAGGCCGATGGAGAGAATGAGATCATCAGCAACAAGAGCAAGGGCAATATATACACAAGCAACACATTCCGGAGGTGTCGGGGGTCGCTGGTATTGAGGCATGGGTCTAGCGCAGTAGTCGATAACAACTACTTCCTGGGCGAAAACGTAGAGGGTACCGGAGGCATCAGGATCTCTGATAGTGACCATACCATTACCAATAATTACATACAAGATTGCATCACAGTGGATAGCCAGGCAAAGTGGAACAATGGTATTACCTTCCTAGGAGGTAGTGCTAGTGCTGCTGTAGCATGCACGTCTACTAACACATCGAATGGGTATCAGAAATCTGACAACCTGCGGATCTCTAATAACTCGATTGTTAATACCCATGCCCCTCTTTTCTACAATACCGACAAAGGATCAACCGATCCTACGGGGCAGGTGACCAATAACCTCGTGTACTATTCCGCTGATAATGCCAATGTTACTGAGCTCTTTACTGGTGATACGCCTACTTCCTATGTCAACCTAGGCACGGCTCTCACCTATGTTGATAACGTCTATGCGGGCACTGACCTAGGCGTGACCAACACTGGGTTTTCGTTAGCATCAGACATTACGGCTATAGTTGATGGGGAGGTTTTGTCTTTCGAAGGTGGATCCGCGGTGGGCAAAGGTGCTGATCTTGGCACCTACAGACCTATTACCGATGACATGGTCGGGTATGGCATCGGCGCTTGCTATGTCGATCATCTAGGCGCAATCATCAATGATGGTGATTGTGTGATAGATGTACGTGATCAGTTGATAGTAGGTAACCTACCCATATTTGGTCCGAGTGCTGACAGCCAGACGATTGATGTAAGCGCTAATGTTAGCTGGACTGCCATCTCCGATGATCCTTGGGTGTGCATCGATACGGACTCGGGGGATGGTAATGCTGCAGTTACCATCATGGTGAGCGAACATACAGG
>CAYMFD010000055.1:7690-19816 GCA_964389475.1 uncultured Saprospiraceae bacterium | reverse complement strand
CTGTGGGCTGCCGATGATGGTGATATCGTGGCTGGCGACTATAAAGGAGACGGGGAGTACATCATCTATGATCTCGGGAGAGACTATTCTCTGGACCTTATCCAGTTCAGCACGACCAATAAGTCGGACGCTTTTGGTTTTCAGGTTTGGGTATCTACGACTGGGACAGATGACACTGACTTTACGAAGGTATTACCTACCACAGGAGATTTGCTGTTGACAGTAGCAGGCAGTACGGCCTTTAATCAATATGAGGTTAATGGCACACTTGCTCGTTATGTCAAGCTGGTCGGTTTCGGTCGGTTCGATAGTGACGGAGATACTCGTACTAGTGTGTGGAGTGCTGTCAGAGAAGTGGAGTTCTATGGTAGTACGGTTGTATCCGTCGATGATGGGCATATGATTACAGCTCCCATTATTTATCCTGTACCTGCAGCAGATGTTTTGCACCTGCATAATATTGACGACTACAGCCATGTATCTGTTTACGATATCAAGGGCACCCTCGTGTTGGGGCGATCCTTATTACCATCAGAGCAGCGCTGTACCCTAGACCTATCTACCGTGTCGAGGGGTACTTATCTTATCAAACTTATAGGAGAGCGGCAATTGTCGTTTGTGCAGCAGATCGTTGTGCTTAGGTAGGTGTTGTGACACTACAAAATGTAACCTGACCTATCCTCGTGTTAAGCAATCATCTACCTTGTGGCGGTGAAGTATCATCAATCCTACTTAGGGAATATCGCAACGGTGTGCCTAGTCGCAGTCTTGGCGATCGGCTGTCATCCACCTAAGCGCCAATCCCACATACCGTCCAGTGACCAAGTAGTCGCAAACAAGCACAGAGGCATGCACGTTTTCGGATCGCTAGACACGTCGTCCCTACAGGCACTGTCCGCCATCCATGCAGACTGGATCACGCTAGTACCATTCGGTAGTCAGGGCGACTATGATGCGGCGGTCGTACGATACAGTAGGAGTGATAGTAGGGATTATATAGAGGCACGTAACCAGCGCTGGGTCGACCAGATCACATTAGCTCGTCAGCAGGGATTTAAAGTAATGGTCAAGCCACATATATGGATGCATGCGCCGTCAGATGGTAAGTGGCGGTCCGATATCTACCCGAGTGATGGCGACTGGCTGCAGTGGCAGACGAGCTATAGAGACTTTATCATGCGTTGGGCAGCTGTAGCTGAAGAGGCCGGCGCTGAGTTGCTATGTGTAGGCACCGAGCTTACGAGACTTACTGCAGAGCGGCCAGCGTTTTGGCGATCGCTTATAAAAGAGGTGCGGTTGGTATATTCTGGTCAGCTTACCTATGCCGCTAACTGGTATGAGGAGTACGAGGCAATCTCGTTTTGGGATGACCTAGACTACATCGGAGTGCAAGCGTACTTCCCACTCGGCAAGGATACCTTGCCATCACTTGACTACCTCAAGGACCAGTGGCAGCCACATATAGATGCGTTAGGAGAGGTAAGCCATAGATTCCAAAAACCATTATTATTTACCGAGGTAGGCTACAAGAGTACGGCAGATGCCACGGCACGACCATGGGAGTGGGTAGACTATGGGTCCACAGTCGCGGTGCCGGTATCGGAGGAGACGCAGGCTATTGCCTATCAGGCAGTATTCGAGACGGTATGGCTAGAGCCGTGGTTCGCTGGTATACATCTGTGGCAGTGGCGGACGGATGACAGAGATAGCGGCGATAAGCGAATGATAGACTTCACGCCTAAGGGCAAGCTAGCCATGGGTGTAATTGCAGAGGGTTATATGCACTGAGTTCAATTGATATACGGAATGTCAGCGTGCCGTGTACAATGTCTGCATCAGGATTTTCAGGATGCTAGGATGAGCAGGATGCCTATATGATGTGAACATGTGCCATCTCGGAAATCCTCCAATCCGGTGAATCCTGATACTGACAAGAGGTGGATATGACAGTCTGATCGAAGTAGCGGTAGCCCCCTTTTAATCAGCTTCCAAGCATAAATTGCTTTTATCTTCTCGTTTCTTCATATTTCTTCATTTTTGTGAAAAAGGCGCAATAGTCTGATTATCAGCACGTAAAGGCTTTACTTAGCCGATTACAAACGTTTATAATCGATTAGATACGTTTACAAACGACAGCAAACGTTTACAAAACGCTTTGAAGTAGAATGTGTCCTCATGTTTGCATCGTCAATCGATAGTACGATGGTGCTATTACAGATTTATTAATCATTACCACCCGGGCAACTGGGTAAACCTACGACTCCCACACGGTAGTCACTACTGTAGGTTTTTCTCTTTATCGCAGCATACAGCTGTATTAAATCATGTATCATGTTTAGAAACAATTCAGTCACACTCCGTGGCAACTTAGGCAAAGACGTCGAGTATATCAACTTCGGCGAGGGCAAGACACTAGCTAAGTTCAGATTAGCCACCAACAAAATCTTCTACGACCAACACGGCGAAAAGGTCAAGCAAACCATCTGGCACAATATCATAGCGTGGGGTAAACTAGCAGATCTTATGACCAGAGAGTTATCCAAGGGCTCAGGCGTCACTGTATTCGGCGAGCTGATTACTCGTCAGTACGAGGACAAGACGGGGACTGTCCGCCAACTCACAGAAGTTAAGGCCCACGACTTTATGCACTACGTACCTCTAGGATCGCTAGCTGCAGAAGGTAGACCAGCGCTGCCATTCTAGATGCGAGGTAGTAGCACATCTCGAAAGTGGTGGCACAGACTACTGGTATACAACTGGGCGAATACCTACCGCTACCGCACCTCTTTTATAGCCCGTAAATTTTTCAAACCATCAATACAACACATCATGAATAGAGCACATAACAGCGTACAGATAATAGGACTACTAGGACAAGACGTAACCTATCGAGAATTAGACAACGGCGGTAAGATAGCCAAGGTAAGCGTCGCGACCAATGAGTACTACAAGAATCCCAAGACGGGAGAAAAGATGCAAGAGACCACCTGGCATAACGTGGTGGCCTGGGGTCACACAGCTACTTACTTAAACCAAAACTTCTGCAAAGGCAGCCAGATACTGTGCCGTGGACGCCTTGTCAATAACAACTACAAGGACAAGCAAGGTAACATGGTCTATCGTATGGAGATCAAGGCGGACGAGCTCAGGCCTATAGGAAAATCAAGCTCAGATAACCAATAGTACTCACAGCAAGGTAAGTAGCCTCACACTATAGGTGGGGTTTACTTACATTTGCAAAAATAATATATGATATGGCTGTGGATAAAGAAAAAGAGTCGAAACTAAAAGCACTCAATCTAGTAGTAGACAAACTCGATAAGACATACGGTAAAGGAACCGTCATGCGTCTAGGAGAAAAACAAGTAGTAGATATACCGACGATCTCGACAGGATCGCTAGGACTAGACATTGCCCTAGGTATAGGAGGTCTACCTAAGGGACGTGTCGTCGAGATATATGGTCCAGAATCATCGGGTAAGACGACCCTCGCTATACATGCTATCGCGGAGTGTCAGAAGCAAGGCGGTATCGCTGCCTTCGTAGATGCGGAGCATGCCTTTGACAGATTCTATGCGGAGAACCTCGGCGTGGACACAGAGAACTTACTGATCTCTCAACCAGACAATGGAGAGCAGGCACTAGAGATCGCCGAAAACTTGATCAGATCAGGTGCGATAGATATACTCGTCATTGACTCCGTAGCGGCACTGGTGCCACGTAGTGAGATAGAAGGTGAGATGGGTGATAGCAAGATGGGTCTACAGGCTAGGCTTATGTCTCAAGCACTACGTAAACTCACCGGTACGATCGGTAAGACGGGCTGCTGCTGTGTATTTATCAACCAGTTGAGAGAGAAGATCGGCGTCATGTTCGGTAATCCTGAGACAACGACTGGTGGTAATGCCCTTAAGTTTTACGCCTCTGTGCGACTAGACATACGTCGCTCAGGTTCTGCTATTAAGGACAAAGAAGGTAATGTCGTAGGTAACCCGGTTAAGGTTAAGGTGGTTAAGAATAAACTAGCGCCACCATTCCGTACTACCCTCTTTGACATCATGTATGGCGAAGGCGTGAGTAAGGTCGGTGAGATCATCGACCTAGGCGTAGAGACTAACGTAGTAGGCAAGAGTGGATCGTGGTTTAGCTATGGTGACTCTAAGATCGCACAAGGTCGAGAAGGTGCCAAGCAGTTCCTCCGTGACAACCCAGAGGTTATGCTTGAGATCGAGAATAAGATCAAAGCTATCTACAACCCTGATCTCGTAGCCGAGGCTACAGAAGGATAATATCCCACACATATTGACCTCGGTTACCAGTAGCCGAGGTCAATTTTTTAAACCCTACGCCTACATCACGTTTGCGTAGTGGACAGTGTCGACTCGGATATACGTTACTCACGTGTCGCAATACGACCCTACCAACTAGCTATTAATGTGTCTAATTGGAAACGCCAACTACTGGAAATTCACACTTTTTTGAAGGGTTAGAATGATCTAGCTCACAGCACTAGGACCACCAGCACTTTGCAGGACGGATATCCTGTTGTATTTTACTACTTCTACATACTTACCATATACCATGCTAGTAAAAACTTATGCAAGTGCCGTACAAGGCGTCGAGGCCCAGACCATAACGATAGAGGTAAATGCGGGTGGGCAAGTACCGCCGCAGTCACGAGGCTACGAGTTAGTGGGCCTACCGGACAATGCTGTACGAGAGGGTTTTGCACGGATAGAGGCGGCTATCAAGAATATCGGCTACCAGATGATGCGGCTTAAACTCATCGTCAACATGGCGCCAGCTGATATCCGCAAGGAAGGCAGTTCTTATGACTTACCGCTAGCATTGGGTATCCTAGCCGCGACTAAGCAGATAGAGGCACCAGACCTAGACCGCTATATCATCATGGGCGAGCTCGCACTAGACGGAGGCCTGCGTCCTATCAAGGGAGCCCTACCCATCGCCATCCAGGCTCGTAAGCAGGGCTACAAGGGGATCTTGCTCCCTAAGCAAAACGCTAAGGAGGCGGCTATCGTCAGTGACCTAGAGGTATATGGGCTAAACAACCTTAGCGAGGCGGTCGATATGCTAGAGGGTCGCATCACCCTAAAGACTACCGTGCAGGATACTCGCGCCTTATTTGCCGAAGGTGTCAACCACTATCAGGTAGATTTTTCGGATGTAAAAGGCCAAGAGAATATCAAGCGGGCTCTCGAGATATCCGCCGCAGGAGGACATAATGTGATATTGATCGGGCCGCCAGGAGCCGGTAAGACGATGCTGGCTAGACGGCTCCCGACCATCCTGCCACCGCTCAATCTTCACGAGGCGCTGGAGACTACCAAGATCCACTCGGTCTGTGGTATGCTCAATGCGGAGGCAGGCCTGGTAACGACTAGGCCATTCAGGTCGCCACACCACACCATCAGTGACGTAGCGCTGGTAGGTGGCGGTAGTAACCCCAATCCTGGTGAGATATCAATGGCTCATAATGGCGTCCTCTTTCTCGATGAGTTGCCGGAGTTTAAGCGGGCCGTACTAGAGGTCATGCGCCAGCCGATGGAGGAGCGGCGTGTCACTATCTCACGTGCCAAGATTACCGTTGACTACCCAGCTTCGTTTATGCTGATCGCCTCGATGAACCCTTGCCCGTGTGGTTACTACAACCATCCCGACAAAGACTGCGTCTGCGGACCGGGTGTCGTCAAGCGCTACCTTAACAAGATCAGCGGACCCCTGCTAGATCGCATAGACCTACACGTAGAGGTGACGCCGGTCTCTTATGATGAACTGTCTAGTACGCAGCGGCCAGAGGAGACCAGCAAGGACATCGTAGAGCGAGTCATCAAAGCAAGAGAGATACAGGTGGAGCGATACAAGGATATAGAGGGCATCTACTCCAATGCCCAGATGCCTAGCCGTATGGTGAGGGAAGTGTGCCAACTCAATACAGCGGGACTCACCTTACTAAAGACGGCCATGGAAAAGTTGCAGTTATCAGCTAGAGCCTACGACCGCATCCTTAAGGTCGCCCGCACCTCTGCTGACCTGGCAGGCAGTACGGATATTAAGATCGAGCACCTAGCTGAGGCGATTCAGTATAGGAGCCTCGATAGAGAGGGGTGGGCCAGCTAGCAGCATTTTTAAGACCATAAAACCAAGCGCCAGGATTCCTGTGTCAGCTTTCCTGACACAGGAATCCTGACAAACCTTATATTTGCTCATAAATGATGTTCTATGAGCCAGTTGTCCAATCCATTTCAGACCTCAAAGTATCCTGGTCCTAGTCACTTTTGCGACAGACAAGAAGAGCTCGAGCACCTACTAAAAGCGGTCGAGCATAACCGCCCTATCGTTTTATACTCGCCTCGTCGGCTAGGCAAGACGGGTTTAATCAAGCACGTCCACCACCATCTATCGGATAGCCATACATGCATCTATGTTGATATGCTTAACACTACTTCTGATGCTGACTTTCAGATCAAGTTTGTAGAGTCTGTCATCAATGCTATCAAGCATAGGAAGGCGGGCATGCTAGAGCAACTTCTGCAGTTCTTTTCGAGGTATCAGCCTAGGGTAGGTATAGACAGTGTTACTAACGACCCCTGGATAGAGCTAGGTATTAAGGAGGATACACGGCTCTCTACACAGACTATGACGACATTGATAGCTTATCTGCAAGAGCACCGTGTACCTATGTCGATAGCCATTGATGAGTTTCAGCAGATCTCTAACTATCCTCGTACAACGATGGATGCCACCCTCAGAGAGTGGATACAAGCAGACTTACCCATACACTGGATACTGAGTGGGAGTCAGCGACACTTACTCATGGAGCTCGTGAGTACACCTAGCAAGCCACTTTATAGATCGCTGGAGATGATGCAGCTCCACCATATCGCCTATGAGTCTTACCATCAATTTATTACCCAGCAGTTCGCAGCTGGAGAGAAGGACATAAGCATCGATCAGGTGCATGACGTACTCAACTGGACAGAACGCTATACTTACTACACACAAGTATTTTGTAACCGTCTATATGGTAATTATCAAGGCGATGTCAAGGACAGCCACGTGCAGGAAGTCAAGCAGAAAATACTACTCGAACAAGAGATGGTCATCCTTAGCCTTAGCAAAATGATGACTAGTAATCAATACAAGACATGGCGTGGTATAGCCAAGGAGGGCGAGGTAAGTACCGTCCGGAGTAAGCAGTTTACGGCTAAGTATGATGTATCATCTTCCACCGCCAATCTGGCACTGCACTACCTTCTAGATGCACAGCTCGTACATGACACCCCGACTGACCAGGGTACCATATACAGTGTTTACGATGTTTTCTTTAAACGATATCTACAAGGCCTTAAGTAGCATTATGCGTCCACACGGACTGCTTTTGCTCTAGCTTATCAAACTCTCTTAGGGTTTTAGGTAGTTTCTGGCATTTGGCCCACATAGCACTTCTTGTTCGGATAGAACACGTACGTATTGCTTGAGTATATCTTCTATATGATCGAGGGCTTGCAGCCTCCTTTGTAGGCTTGTGGATTGCTCAGATAAGAGTAGTAGCGGTGTGGCAGTAGAGTTTGCTATGGCCGCTTCTACGATTTTACTCATGGTGGCTTTTTCCTCACGGCAGATGGAGTTAAACGACTCGTAGATACCTATCAGGCTTGTAAATTGGCTATACTCTTCTTTAGATTTTTTGCGGGACTGACTATTCTCTCTTTTGACCTTAAGGTCTAATTCTGTCAGTTTTTTACGCAGTTCCTGCATCTTGAGAGCTTGACTTCCCTCGGTATTGATGCGTAGACCTATGCCTATAGATAGTCGCTCTCGCAAGGCGTCAGAGGTAGGCCCTTGGTATCTAAACTGTGCAAAGTCAAAAACCTCCCTGCTTTCTGCCAATTCAAGTGTTATTTCTTGCTCTACTTCTTGTCGTTCGTATTGGGCTGCTGCTTGGTCGAGGCTAGTCCCTTGAGATGATGGTATAGACTGCAGTACCGTCGCCGCTATGCTAGGTGTTATCATATCCTCGAAGTCGAGCAGGATCGCCGTTAACTCATACCTGCCAGCTAAGAGGTCTATCTCGGCATCTATCTCAGACAGGAGGATTTTATAATTGCTCAGACTACGAGTAAGTGTTAAGAATCGCTGGGGATTGAAGTCATCTATGGCTAGCATACGCTGATACACGATTTGCTCATCTATAGCTACTGCGACCAGAGAATCGAGTAGGGTTCTTCTTGACTGGAGTACATACAAGTCTACCCAGTCTTCATACAGTTGTTGCTTATAATCACATACCATCTCTTTATAGTCAAAGTCAGGTCTAGCTTCAATGGTATTGCTGAGTTGGCGTTGAGCACGGCGTACCCGAGGAGAGGCAGGACTTAAGCGCAGCGTATACTCTTGCTCAGCAGGATTAAAATCTCTAGTCTCCGTCCTAAGGTCGTATTGATTGATCCAAGGTAGGCGAATATCGGAGCCATTACTTTGATCAGTTGTGCTATACATCAGCTCATAAGTGGCAAGGAAGCGATCAGAGTTAATCGACTGTGCATCGGCAAGTAGAGGAAGGAAAAGGATAATAACAATGAGCCGCATCATCTACTAATTGTTACCTATAGAATCAGCGAAAAGGATACTCACTTTCTCTTTTTGCAAAAAGATATTATCCGTAGGTATCTCTATCAATACCTCTCTCCCATAGACTTTGAAAGTCTCAAGTTTGCGAAGGCGTGCTGGTATCTCTACGATCCTCGACCCTAGTCCGACCACTTGGCCGACGTAGGATATAGTCGGGTCTTTGAGCGAAGAAACGATCAATGATTGCCCCACTTTAACCTTAAGAGACAGGTCCTCGTGCACAAAGCCTTTAACAGTAGAAGAGTGTGGTTCGTAAAAAGTCAAAAGGCTGCTGTATGAAGAAATGTGCTCTGCTCTCTTACAGTTAATGTTACCGACTAGGCCATCATCAGGAGCGATCACGGTGATGGCTTGTATTTTACGGGCATCGTTAAAGGCCTCTTCTGCGATATATCGTTTGATCTGAGCACTGTAAGGATTACGACCATATTGCAGCTCCTTGTTGAGCCCGTCGATTCTTGTATCGTATAGCTTGGATACTTCTCTTATTTCTTCCTTTAGATTATTAAGTGTCAGTTGCAGGTGTTCATACGAGGAGGCAGGAGCCTGTATGGTCTGGAGGCCATCGAATAAGGCCTTCTTTTGATCGATTTCCGCACTGACTTCAGCAATTTTGCGAGACAGGTCAGCTGCGCTAGCTTGCTTTTGTAGTTGAGCCTGGGAGACTTCATTTTCTGTTTTTTCGCGCCACAGCGCCGCTTCAGCCTTTAACTGATTGATGCGATATTCCTGGTCTGCCATCGTCTCCTTGGCTTGCCGCCTTGACAGCAAGAGTAGTTGGTCTCCTTTATTGACGAACTGACCTTCCTTGACTAGTATGCTATCCACTACTACAGGATAGTTATAATTGATCTCCGTAGCGCGACTCTCTGCTAGACCATAGAAAGACGAGGCCTCACTTTTAGTATTACGAAACAATAATAATAGAGCTGCTCCTACGAGTAAGAGTAAGATGTAAAAGGGGTTAAGTCGAGTCATTACAGTCGGGGTGCCTCTTTTTGAAAATCAATTTTAACCTCCTTGACATCCGCTATATCTAGTAGTCGAGTCTCGATATGAGCGATGGACTTAAGCTCTCGTAGGCGTATGTGATACACATACTCGAGCTGCTTTTCTCTGATCACAGGCGGAGGTATAGCAGGTTGAGTGGTAATTTCCGCAGTGTGTTGGACTTCTTCTTTTGGCGGTACTTTGACATAGGTGATCCGACACTTAACGATCTCATATGCGTTACAGTCTGCACGAAGTATCTGCTCGATAGCGAGCTGGACCTTGGCCTCTACCGACATTCTGATCTTGGCAATACCGATCATATCTTGATCACCATGCAGCGGAGAGAATCTCATGACTATAGCCGCCAGGCAGAATACTAAAGTACCAGTAATGGCAATGCCAAATCCCTTTACGCCACAAGCTATGCCTATACCTAGTGAGGCAAACATAAAGGTGATATTCCTAGGATCGTTTAACGATGTCCTGAAGCGGATGATGGATAAGGCACCGATGATACCAAGACCTATGGCGACACTCTCACCGATGGCCTGTAGTATCATGGCAGCCACAACACTGATCAGTGCTAGTGCCTGTACGAAGTGGGCATTGCGGTGCACGCCAGCAGTGGTATACTGGTACGTAATAGCAATGACGGACGACAAAAAGAAGGCAACAAGGGATGTAATCAGCATCACCATAAATGATGGTACTGCTGGATCAAAATCCATCAAATTGATATCTAACATAAGGTACACTTACAACGAGAGACCATTCAAAAAAACGGTTTACTCAAAGCAATAGACGACAGCATGTCTATTATCACTCGTCGAAGGTAGGCCACATATGCTTGTTAGCCAATTATTAGCATAATGTTAACGGCACATCAAGGGTGTAAATGCCTAGAAGCGATAGTACAACAATAAGCCATAGATAAGTTGTGCCCAATACTACAGGTAGTGGTCGAACGCTTGCTTGAGGTTATCAGCAATCATATCAGCTGACCGGCCCTCGATGTGGTGTCGCTCGATCATGTGTACCAGTTTACCTTCTTTAAATAAGGCAATCGATGGTGATGATGGCGGATAGGGTAGTAGGTACTCTCTCGCTCTCGCAGTAGCCTCACGATCGACACCAGCAAATACGGTGACGAGGTTTTCTGGCTTCTTACCATGTTGTGCCGCCATCTTAGCCGCAGGTCGGGCATTAGCAGCAGCACAGCCACATACGCTATTGACGACCAGTAGTACCGATCCTTCGGTTTTGCTCATCACGCTATCTACAGCCTCTACGCTAGACAATCCGTCAAAGCCAAATTCTGTAAGATCTTTGGCCATTGGTGCTACGAGTTCTGGTGGGTACATATCTCTATATTTTTATGTTGTGCGAAAGTAGAAACACCATAAGATGGGTGATAGTTCTACTGAGCATAATTCGACTACTCGTCCTAAGTGGGTCGTGCGGGAGCACTTACTTCTCCTTACCTCGATGTTTGATCTGGAGGCCGTAGATAAACTTGCGGAGGATCTGGTCCTTGAGCGGCCGGTACTGACTTTGTTTTGGGTTTCTAAAAAATGCCGATAGTTCGTGTTTGCTGATCCGCATATCTACCAACTTGAGGATCTCAAGGAGGTCTTCGTTTTTGTAGGAGCAAGCGATCTTGAGCTTGCGTAAGATCATATTGTTACTGAGGTATTCTAGCGGTTCGTCTTGTCGATCTTCTCGCTTGCCACGCTTGAGGTTGATCAGGCCATCGAGGAAACTGCACAATTGCAGGTCGGTCATGTTTTGATGGTCTTCGTCCTCTTCTTTCTTCATCCAGTTGCTCACCACGGCCCTAGACACGATCTGGTCGGCTAGCTCGAAGATGCCGATCATCTGCTCATCACTGAAGTCAAATGTGTAGCGTAGTCGCCTGAGGATATCGTTATTGGTCATAGGGTCGATCTAGCGGTTGTAAGATTATGCCGCTAAAGTAATCGATGGTAGAGACATATCAGTCCTTACCACCTCACCTTGCAGGGTACTCGACGTAGTTTCTAGGCGTTTCCCACAGTTTGACGCCGATCTCATACCTATCGTCGAGATGCTCTGTCAGTATACCGTGTATCACGTAGCAGATGTGTTCTGCAGTCGGGTTAAACTCCTTAAACTCTTCTGTCTCTAGATTGAGGTTTTTATGGTCAAAGCGATCTTCTACTTGTGCCTTGATGACATCGGCCAATACCTTGAGATCGATCAGGTAGCCCGTATCAGGATCTACCTCGCCGGTAACTCGTACCTCTAGATCATAGTTGTGCCCATGGTAGTAGGGGTTGTTGCACTTGCCGAATGTGTCAGCATTCTTGCTATCGTTCCAGTTAGGATTATGTAGGCGGTGTGCTGCATTGAAGTGGGCTCGTCTGTACGCAGATATTCTCATAGTAGTTCTTATCGTATGACAGTAGTAACCATGAGTATCGACTTTGGGTTTTGGGATGGGTG
>CAYMFD010000055.1:0-7590 GCA_964389475.1 uncultured Saprospiraceae bacterium | reverse complement strand
GGGCTTAACGAACAAGCATCATTAGGCACAAGAATCACATGGCCTCGACCACTTTAGTGTCGATAAGAGAGTTACTGACTGTTTAAGTCAGGTCACTGTGAGTGAAGCAAAACGTAGAACCTCGAGTTAATCGTTGCCCATTGAGGTAGTTGACTTAGCGCAGCGGCATCGAAACTCCGCTCTTCTGATCTGCAGCTCTTAATTGGTGAAATCCGTGCCAATTCGTGTCTCTACAACTTCATAAGACAACTCATCCTCTTCTCAAGATATAGTTAGCAAAGTAGCCCTTACTATCCGTGTAGTGTCGCATAGGTTGCAGGCCCGACTCCTCGCACAACCACTCTATGATAGATGGACTATACTTTTGTGATATCTCGGTATGGATAGTCTCATAAGCCTCGAAGTCTATGGTCAGGTCTAGGTGCTTAAGGTGGACGGTCTGCGACTCTGTAGCCATGAGGTAACTCTTGCAAGTCCCTGACTCAGGGTTGTAGACAGGCTGGTGCTGCCACTTCGACAGCTCAAAGTCACCGCCTAGCTCTCGGTTGATTCGCTCTAGCACATTGGTATTGAATGAGGCGGTTACACCTTGACTATCGTTGTATGCTGCTAGTATGGTAGCAGGATCTTTCTTTAGGTCAAATCCTACAAACAAGCGATCGTCCTCCTGCATCGTCGCAGCTAGTTTTTGTAAAAAATCTATGGCGATCGGGTGTAGCAAGTTGCCGATGTTACTACCCATAAATAGGATGAGCTTGGGCCGGTCGCTGTGCTGAGCTAAGTCTTCTAGTACTCCGAAGTATTCTCCCTGTTGTGGCGTTACGGTTAGTTGTGGTATTTCTTGCTGTAATGCATCTTGTAGCTCTTCTAATATCGACCCGCTGATATCTATCGGTAGGTAGCGTATGTCATGACCTAGCGCCAGAGCTTTGCGCAGTAGGACCTTGGTCTTAAAACCGTCACCAGCACCTAGCTCTATGATGTCATAGGCGTCGGTATTCATCTGCAGGTCGTGCATGACGGGCTGCGTGTTACAGACCTCGTACTCTGCTCTGGTGAGGTAGTACTCAGGTAGTTGCATGATCTGCTGAAAGATCTTGTCGCCTTTATCATCGTAGAAGTACTTGGACGACAATTGCTTAGGCTCTCTGGTAAGGCCCGCTCGCACATCTTTGGCGAACTGGCTATTGGCTATGTCTGTCATTATTCGTCTCTGTCTAGTAGATACTGAGCGAGGTTGCGCAGGGTTGATTTTTGCTGGTCTGGCACGGCGATCATGTCTAGGTGCGAGTAGGCTAGGTCGCGGTAGGCCGCCTTGACTTCATCAGCGTATAGGCGTACATGGAGGCTGTCGAATACTTTGACTACCGCCTCGACCTTGTCGGCCTTGGATATCGACTGGTCGTAGTACAGCTGCTCGAGAGACTCCCGCTGCGTATCAGTAGCTAGCTCGATAGCCTTAAGGTAGAGATAAGTCTTTTTGCCTTGTATGATGTCGCCGCCTATTTGCTTACCTACTTTAGCAGAGAGCCCGTAGGTATCGAGTATGTCGTCTTGTATCTGAAAGGCAATGCCCACATTGACACCGAACTTGTAGGCATGATCGACAACCTGCGCATCAGCACCAGCGACGATACTACCTAGCCGCAAAGCTTCACCGAGTAGTACGCTAGTCTTGCCTGTGATCATATCGATGTACTCGGCGATAGTGACGTCGGTTCTTTTTTCAAAATCCATGTCTAGCTGCTGCCCTTCACAGACCAGTAGGCTTGTCTCTACGAAACCCTTGATGAGATGGTGGCTTATTGCAGTAGGGTAGCCAAGCAAAAATTCATATGCCTTGATCAGCATCGCATCTCCTGAGAGTATGGCGGTATTGACATCGTATGCCTCATGTACCGTCGCCTCGCCTCTACGTAGCGGCGCATCGTCCATGATGTCGTCATGCATCAAAGAGAAGTTGTGAAACAACTCAACCGCCATGGCAGCCGGAAGAGCATCATCACCTGAGGCGCCAGCCAGCTCTGCGCCTATCATGGCGAGTACTGGACGGATACGTTTACCACCCAGCGAGAGTAGGTAGTCGAAGGGCTCGTAGAGGTTCTTTGGTGCCTTTGCAAAGCGGTTTGCCTTGAGGTAGTTGTCGAAGCGTTGCTGATAGTCAGATATCATAACCATAGTTGAGTCGGCAATTTAAAAGGCCAAAGCTATCATTAAGTTGCCGGACAAGTCTTATTATTGGGGTGTATTGCTATAGTGGTCCCAGCCTTTTCATACTGTCTTTGTATACCTAGCAATGTCAGCCAATACCTCACCCCGACCCTATGATTGTACGTACCGCACTCATCATACTCAGCCTTTTAAGCTGTATAGGCTCTATCCAAAGCCAAGAGTTTCTCAACATCCTAGACCGCCAAGACCTTACCTACGATGAGATCGTGGTAGAGGTGGATCGCTACTTCGACGATAGAGGTAGGGGTAAGCACATCGGCTACAAACAGTACTTGCGATGGCAGTACTGGGCACAGCGTAATCTAGATGATCAGGGTTATGTCATAGGCGATACTCGCACAACAGAAGCGTTCGATAAGTTTAAAAGTAAAAACATCACGACGGTCAATCGAAATGCGACTAACTGGCAAGAGCTAGGCCCCTTGAGTGCTGTCAATACGTCGACGTGGAGTTCCCACATAGGTCGCCTGACCAATATTGCGATTGATCCCAATGATAGTGACCATCTGATTGTCACCTCGCCGGGTGGCGGTGTGTGGCGGACCCTAGATGAGGGGCTATCGTGGGCACCTATATTTGATAACCAGTCGACTCTAGACTGCTATGCTGCCCTCATATCTGCGGCTAATGCGGACCACTACCTAGTAAGCACGGCAGGCTCTGGCACCTATCGTAGTCTAGATGCTGGTGTTACCTGGACCAAGGTCAATAACATTGGCAATGATCGAGTATATGCATTCTTACAAGATCCCACCAATAGTAACGTCATATTCGCAGCAAGTCGCAATGGCAACTTCTATCGTAGTAGCGATGGTGGTCTTAACTGGTCTACTACCTTGGGCCAGAACCAGGACCTATACGATATAGAGATACACCCTACGGACAACAACGTTATCTATACGAGTGGTGAACAAGGCGTATTTTTTAGGTCGACTGATAATGGGCAGACCTTTACTCAGATCACTGGCCCATGGGCCAGTCAAGCGGTTATGATCGCTGTCACGCTTGATCAACCAGACCTCCTGTACCTCCTACAAGAGGCGAGCGGTGGTTTCGGTGGACTATACCTGTCGTCGGATATGGGTACTACCTGGACCTTGCAGTCTAGTAGCAGTGCGGCTGGTAATATTATGGGCTATGATACCAATCAAGGTGGCGGTCAGGCGCCTAGGGATATGGACATCATTGTCAGCCCTACGGACTCTGATGAGGTACATGTGGCTGGTATCATGACGTGGCGGTCTACCGACAGCGGCGTCACATGGGACCAGACTACCCACTGGCTACTGAGCAATCCCTTGCCTTTTGTTCATGCAGATATAGATCAGATGATTTATCACGATGGTAAGATCTATGTAGCCTCTGATGGTGGCCTATTTATCAGTAGTGATGGTGGTAATTCTTTTGTAGATCGTACTAGTGGACTGGGCATCCGTCAGTTTTATCGTATCGGGGCTGCTACCACGGTAGTAGACCGTATCAATGGTGGCTCGCAAGATAATGGCACGGGTATCATCAAAAACGGCATATGGTATGACTGGTTGGGTGCCGATGGTATGGAGGCAATCATCCTTGATCAGGACGCTGACATATTATTCGGCTCGATACAGTACGGTGACTTGCGTAAGTCTATCAATGGCGGATCTAGTACATCCGGTATGAGCCAAAGCCAAAATGGTGAATCAGGTAACTGGGTGACGCCACTAGCGAAGGACCCCATTTATAAAAACACGATTTACCAAGCCAAAAAACACTTACATAAGTCTACTACAGGAGGTAGTAGTTGGGTGCCGATCAGTGATGTCAACAAAGGATCTGCTAGGATCAACGAACTAGCGATAGCCCCTACAGATAGCCGACGCATCTACATGTCATACGGTAGCACCCTGCTTACGTCTGCTGATGGTGGTGCCATCTGGGACACCATCACTCCGCCTAACCCCGCCTTCATTAACTACATACATGTCCACCCCAATGATGTAGAGCGAGTCATCCTCTCTATGAATGGTAGTGCGAGAGAGTAGTGACGCAGGGGACACATGGTCATCTGTAAGCAACAACCTTCCTGGCCTAGGTACCAATTGTACGATATACGATGGTAAAGGCAATGGAGGGATGTACGCCGCCATGCGTCGAGGTATATATTATCGGGACAATTTGGCCACGCAGTGGACCCTAGTCAGTGCTGGCGTGCCCAATGCTAACGTTACCGAGCTAGAGATTGTGGGCGACAGACTGTACGCAGCTACTTATGGTAGAGGTCTATGGATGGCTGACCTGCCAGGCGATGCCTGCCATATCAATGGGCTAGTGACGGTCAGCACATGTCTCAATCAAGGTACGCTGGATCCTGCTGACGACAGATTTAGCCTGACCCTACTGGGCAATGGCGTGTCCCTAGGTAGTGGATTTGATGTAAGTGGAGATATTACTGCTACCAGCCTAACATACGATGTAGATCATGTGATGGATAATGGTGGCGCTGGTTTTTTAGTCAGTAACGGTCCTATGGTGCTCACCTTGACAGATGCTAGTACTACTTGTACCCGAACGATTACGGTGTATCCTCCAGACGACTGCTTTGCTAATAGTGTATGTAGCACAGCTGATACGATTTTCGAAAACGGTACCTACCTGGCTGATCCACCAGTATCGGGCAACGGCGCTACGCAGCAAAATGCTACTAATGCCGAGTGGTACACTTTCACACCACCGATAGATGGGGCGATATCTATTTCATCGTGTGGGTATGGCATAGATACCCGTTTTCACATACACGAGGGTAGCTGTGGAAACCTTATCAATACGACCTCCTATGACGACCAGTGTACCATGGGATCTGGCCTCTCAGCATATGCTAGTGAGGTGAGTGATTACCGGGTGGTAGGCGGCACCACTTACTTTATAGAGTGGGATGATCGCTGGTCAGGGGCTGGCTTTAGCTGGGACTTTGACTATGATCCTGACTATGATCTGTCGGAGTGTCCAGACCAGGTTATCGTTAACCTAGATGGCCTGACCTCGGGCGACTACTTCGGTGTAGATCGATTACAGCTAGATGGCACGGCAGGGGCTGACCTTATCGCTAAGGCCGCTTACCAGGGAGCAGTGGTTGCTGGCAATACATTCGCCGCAACGCAGGGTATTACGGTCAATATTACTAAGGATAGCTGTATCGTCAATGATACGCTAGACTGGCTACTGATAGGTGGTGGCGCTATACCCATCATCGATAATGATACCAGCGTGGTAGCCCTAGAGGTGCCAGCCTACCTAGACGATACGATTACAGACCTAGATATTGAGATAGACATCAGCCATAGCTACATTGGTGACCTCATCATCACCTTGGTACCACCTAGTGGTGATACGCTAGCCTTGTGGGACCGATATTGTGGTAATGAAGAAGACCTGCACTTTATCCTAGACGAGCAGGCTAGTAACACATCGATATGCGGAGAGGAATGGCGAGCAGGCACCGCTATCAGGAGTGCGGGTGTAGTACCTGTTGACGCGTTGCTACCTGCTATGGAGGTGCAGGCAGTAGGCATTTGGCAGCTCATAGTAGTAGACCGGGCCAATGGCGATGAAGGGCAGATCAATAAAGTGGCGATGCGATTTAAGGCACGACCCTAGTGCAGTACGGTCAGTGAGCCAAAGGCCGTCTGTACAGCACCGTCATCTCTCGTAGCCTGCAGGTAGTACACATACACGCCTTGCACGACGTTGCGACCATCCATCTTACCGTTCCACCCATTAAAGCCCGCTGCAGGTGCATTGTCGATACGGTAGGCGGTATTACCCCAGCGATCATAGATTTCCATGATATTGATCATAGTGTATGGACTGCCTGGCGGTAGTGTAAAGTTTTCATTTGGTCCATCTGGCCTTATGACATTAGGGAGGAAGAACTTGAGCGGCCGCCCTAGAGAAAACTGTGGCACTAAGATATACTGCCATCGAGCCGAGCAGTCACCTTCCATCAGGGTTAGGTCGACAGTGATCGTCTCGCCGGTAATGTCAAGGGTCAGGGACGGCACATCGAGGGTAACATCACCATCTACATTCCATAAGATGGCATCTGGCACGAAACCATCAGGGATATCGATGGTAAAGGGTTCGCCAGCAGTGACACTGATCGTCTCTGCTGGGGCCGTCTCATCGTAGCGTAGGTCTTCAACTGTAAAGGTCTGTGTAGTGGTACAGACACCCGCTGTCACGGTATACTCGTAGCTACCTACATTCCCGACTATGATGGTATCACCTGATACCAGCGTCCCACTAGGTCCGGAGATCGTATAGTCGGTGGCTCCGGCGACATTGATAATGGCCCGAGGCGCAGCACTATAGCAGTCGATATTGACTACCTCGTGTGTGACGGTGATCTCTTGCAGGTTGAGGCTGATGCTTAGGCTATCAGCTACACATGGGCCATCACCGTCAGGATCAGCTGCCACATACCACAGCAGTACTGGACCTACCTCTAGTCCTGTAAATAGGAGGGTGTCGGCACCTAGGGTCAATAGGTCGAGTGCCGTAGCTGGCTCTGCTCGCCACTCTCCAGTCGTAAAGTCGACAGTCACGGTCACTACTGCGAGGCCTTGTGTTCCTACGCAGTAATCTACTTGACCGTCGGTATTGATATCGACGACGTCCACAGGATTGGTAGCCGCTCTTAGTTGTGGTAAGAGGGCTAAGACCACTATAATAGAGATAGTATGGTAAAACCGTAGAAACATGGGCACAAGATATAAAGACTTATTGTAATGTGTTTCTTCCCTTTACTGTTGTGCCGATCTACCTATATAACAATGTCAATCGCTTGCAAGTGATACCATTTCTGTCTTAGCATTTCACACTCTGCCACGGTATAACTGCAGTTCGTGAGCCCGCAGTGATAGTTCGACAGCGCTTACTATAACATCTGGAAGTGCCGCCGCAGACCTTATACTCCGCCGATCCCCACCTAGGCTTTCTTTACACTATCGCTAATGAAGAGATAGCGGACGACCCGAGGTTGACTGGTATCATGTAGTAATCGCTGCGATATGTCACATCAATCACACATAACCGCATTATCAATGGTTAAAGTGTCAAAACGCTTGCATAATATGTGATCTATTGTCTACTTTGCGAATGATAGTATAACCTATCGACTCATTTAAGCTTATTAATTATGTTTCAACCTAGATTTTTCAGTAGTGGCAAAATAAGATTTTGCCCCCCCCCTGTTTCTACCGATTTTAATTTTAACGTGTAGCACGATGTCTATCCTCACCGCCCAGAATGATCCGGACTGTCTGGAGATAACCATTACCCCTATGGTGACACCGGTTCTCGGTGATCCCTGTGCTTTTG
>CAYMFD010000054.1:20660-23483 GCA_964389475.1 uncultured Saprospiraceae bacterium | reverse complement strand
TATTCTTCAAAGCCATTGACGCCTGCTACCGTTGTGTACTTAAAGCTAAGCTTTTGGTCGGGATATATCCGCTTAAATGCCGACTGCACCATTAATGTACCTTCGTGAAAACCGCAGAGAATCAACTTGAGCTTGCCAGGATAGGTATTGATATCACCTATGGCATAGATGCCTTCGACATTGGTACTGTAGTCCGTCGTATCTACCTCGATAGCGCTACGGTGTATGTTGAGTCCCCATTCGCCGATGGGCCCTAGCTTAGGTGATAGTCCGAATAGCGGGATGAAGTGGTCTGTCTCCTGCCATCGCTCACCATCTACCTTGTGCTTAATCTGTACAGCGTCGAGATGGTCGTCACCTCGTAGACCTACTACCTGCGCCTCTGTCACTAGGTTGATCTTGCCTGCCTGCGCTAGCTCCATCACCTTCTCCACACTATCTAGTGCTCCTCTGAATGAAGAACGCCTATGTACCAGCGTAACATCTGTAGCTACCTCCGCTAAAAATATCGTCCAGTCCAGGGCACTATCTCCACCGCCTGCAATCACGATACGCTTGTCTCTATACAACTCTGGATCACGGATGATGTACTCTACCCCGCTGTCCTCAAAGTCTGCGATATTGGTAATCGGTGGCTTACGAGGCTCAAAGCAGCCGAGTCCGCCAGCAATTGCTATGACCGGAGCATGGACCTCTGTGCCCTTACTTGTCTTAACGACGAAGGAACCGTCCTCCATTCGCTCGATCTCTTCGGCTCTTTCACCTAGGGTAAACGATGGTTTGAATGGCGCTATCTGCTCCATGAGGTTGTCTACCAGCTCACCGGCCAGTACACTCGGATAGCCCGGGATATCGTAGATGGGTTTCTTAGGATATATCTCTGTCAGCTGACCACCAGGCTGAGCTAAAGCATCAATGAGATGACAACGTAGCTTAAGCAGTCCCGCCTCGAATACGGTAAACAATCCTACGGGACCAGCCCCGATGATGACAATATCAGTTTTAATCATGATGCTTACATAAGGTATTACCACCAACCGCCTCATCTGGCTAGAGACGAAGACAAGTGATGTAACAGTAATGATAGCCGCCTGGACGGCTCTATGCTGCTAGTAGTTTTTTGATCTTACCAGTGGATAGCTTGCTCTCGATGTACGGTATATCGATGACCAACTCCGTAATATCTGTCTGAGAGGGTATCTCAAACATGGCGTCCGTCAGTATGGCCTCACACATAGACCTCAGTCCACGTGCACCCAGCTTGTACTGTAGTGACTTCTCAGCGATATACTCGATGGCGTCTTGCGTAAAGATCAGCTTGACATTCTCCATCTCAAAGAGTCGTCTGTACTGTTTGATCAGTGCATTTTTGGGCTTGGTAAGTATAGCCGCTAGGGTCTCCTTGGTGAGTGGCTCTAGGTAGGTAAGTACGGGCACTCGACCGATGAGCTCAGGTATAAGACCGAAGTTTTTAAGGTCCTTGTGAGATACGTATTGGAGCATATTGTCGCGATCTACCCTACTCTTAGTCTCCGAGCCAAAGCCTATGACCTGCGTATTGAGACGTCTAGCTATAATCTTATTGATACCATCAAAGGCACCACCACAGATGAATAGTATGTTGGTCGTATCGACCTGTATCATCTTCTGCTCGGGGTGCTTGCGACCACCCTGCGGCGGTACGTTAACGACGGTACCCTCCAGCATCTTGAGCATAGCCTGCTGTACACCCTCGCCAGATACATCTCTAGTGATACTCGGGTTGTCATTTTTGCGGGCTACCTTGTCGATCTCATCAATGTAGACGATACCCTGCTGCGCCGCCTCTACATTATAGTCACATGCTTGCAATAGGCGACTGAGCATACTCTCTACATCCTCACCTACATAGCCAGCCTCCGTAAATACAGTCGCATCTACAATAGCAAAGGGTACGTCTAGAAAGCGAGCAATCGTCTTGGCCAGAAGCGTCTTGCCGGTGCCTGTCTCTCCAACGAAAAGTATGTTGGACTTTTGCAACTCTAGATCATCGTCCTGAGCAGCTCGTAGTCGCTTGTAATGGTTATAGACCGCCACGGATAGATAACGCTTAGCCTCATTCTGACCGATCACATAATTATCTAGGTAGCTACTGATCTGCACAGGGGTAATATCAGTAGGGATCGACACCTCTGGCAAGTCTTTAATAGATGGCTGACTAGACTGGATCTCCTCTCCGATGATCTCATAAGCCTGCTCTACGCAAGTCTCACAGATGTGGCCGTCTATGCCTGCTATGAGTACGAGGGCCTCATTTTTGGTCTTCCCACAGAATGAGCATTTGAGTTGCTTCTTGCTTGCCATGTATAGTTGTATCTCTACTTGCTTAGTTAATTGCTGCAAATATAACGGCAGATCATGAGAGTGGGTTGTCTCCAGAGCTCTAGAACTGCTATGGACTTACCATCCTATCGTCTAGCCTAGGACAAGAAAGGCGATCGTTGCCAAAGAACCACCGACTAATCCGATAATTGTCGACGCAGCCGTCCACGTCCTAAAGCCATCCTTTTCGTTCAATTGCAAGTATTCTTTGACTAGCCAGAAACCGCTATCGTTGAGATGTGACATTAATGTAGCACCACTGCTGATAGAAATGACTAAGGTAGCTAGCTGCACGGGTGATAAGCTATATGTAGCAAGCAGTGGTGCGACAAGGCCGCCTGCTGTGATCATAGCTACTGTTGCCGACCCCTGCAAAATCCTGATCAAAGCCGATGCTAAGAATGCAAACACAACGATCGGCAGGCCTATCGACTGAAGCGACATGGCGATCATCTCACCGGC
>CAYMFD010000054.1:0-20560 GCA_964389475.1 uncultured Saprospiraceae bacterium | reverse complement strand
ACACAACGATCGGCAGGCCTATCGACTGAAGCGACATGGCGATCATCTCACCGGCACCGGTGTCTATAAGCGTCTGTTTGTAGACACCGCCAGCACCGGTAACGAGGATTATAATCCCTGCAGGGTACAGCGACTTGGTGGTGATTTTGGTCAATGCATCAACGGTAAGTCCACTCCTGCGACCTAGGAGGTACCAAGCAAGCAGGTTGGCAATAATCAGTGCTGTAAATGGATGACCCACAAACGATATCGCGGAGTAAAAACCACCATTACCCTCATAAGTCTGATCTGTAACAGCGGCAATCACCATAAGTACAACTGGCGTGAGCAAGATAGCTGTGATCGTGGTAAAAGAGGGCACTTGATCATCCTGTACAAGAGGCTCTCCCTGCACAGACTCCGTCGTCACATACAAACGATCGCCAAGATATCGACCATAAAGGATACCACCACAGTAGGCCATCGGAAGCCCGATCAGAACACCCATCAAAATGACCCATCCTGGCGAGGCGCCGATTATCTCAGCCACAGCAATAGGACCAGGCGTAGGTGGTATACAGGCATGTGTGACGGCCAGACCAGCCAACAGCGGCAGCGCATAGTGGATAAGTGACTTGCCTGTACGTCGGTGCAGTGCCTGAATGAGGGGAAACAAGATGATAATACCCACATCAAAAAAGACAGGTATACTCACTAAAAACCCAGTGATCATCATAGCATAGGGAGCCCTAGACTCTCCAAACCAATGTAATAGTCGCTGAGCTATCACCCTAGCACCACCTGTCTGCTCAAGGATGCCTCCAAATATGGCTCCTAATCCCACCACCGTTGCGACAAATCCGAGAGTACCGCCCATACCATCCTGGACCGTCTGCAATACCTGTGTGGTAGACATACCTGATAGTAAGCCCGTAGATATACTGGCTATCAATAGGGCTATGAATGCTGGCAATCTAAGCTTGAGCAACAAGAATAGCAGTACGATAGCACCTGCTATCACGGCCAGTAGTAAAGAAGCTTCCATCGACTAGATCATTTGCCATTGATGATGAGCGGACGGTCCCTCAGGGTCATCCAGCCACTTAAAAGTATGTGCTCCGAAGTAGTCCCGCTGTGCCTGTAGTAGCTGAGCCGTCGTCACAGGTGTGATGGCCGTCCTGTAGTAGTTGATAGATGCTTGCAGACAAGGCGTAGCAACATTACTTCCAGCGATATAAGTGACAGCGTTACTTGCTTGTACTTGCAGTTTTTGTAATGCGTCTATGATCGCTGGCGCATGGAAGATATCACTATTACTGCTCATCACACTGCCAAGATCTCGCAAAAGATCAGACTGGATAATACAGCCCGCAGACCATACCTGCGCCAGGGCTGGTAAAGAAACGTCCCACCTGTAGCGATCAGAGGCCGCCTTGATAAGGTGAAAACCCTGGCGGTGGTTGACGATCCGCGCTAGACGGTAGAGTGATCTCAGTGCTTCGATATCTATAGATCCGATCTGCGTATCTGTCAACTCAAGCTGGCTCGCAAGCACCACTCGATCTTCCTTCATGTCACTTTGGTACCTAGCGAATAGGGCGGCTGTGATCGTAGGTATCGGTACACCCAGCTCACACGCCGCGATCGTCGTCCATGATCCTGTGCCCTTGTTTCCGGCTTTGTCGAGGATCTGATCTAGCAAGAGGCGACCATCCGGCAGCCTCTCTCTCAATATAGCTACAGAAATATCGAGCAAGTAACTTTGTTCGCCAGTCTGACCCCAGGTCGTAAAGACATCAGCTATCTGAGCAGGGCTGTACCCTACCTCGTAGCGCAGGATGCCATACATCTCGCAGATGAGTTGCATCTCTCCATACTCGATACCGTTATGTACCATCTTAACAAAGTGGCCAGCGCCACCTACACCTATATACTGACAGCATGGCCTACCGTCAGTCGTTTTTGCAGCTATCGCCTCTAGCAAGTAGGCAGATTCCTGGTAAGCGGAGGCACTACCGCCAGGCATGATAGATGGCCCCAGCAAAGCTCCAAGCTCCCCCCCAGATACGCCACTTCCTAAGAATCTGAATTTCTCTGCTGCCAGATCATCATAGCGTCGCTGGGTATCACTGTAGAGGCTATTTCCTCCATCGATGATGATATCGTCTGGTTCGAGCAGTGGTACCAGCTCGCTAATGACAGTGTCCACTGCCACACCAGCATTGACCATAAGTATGATCTTTCGAGGCGTCGACAAGGATGCTACGAAGAGGGCTAGATCATCAAAAGCCGCTGCCTCAGACAACTCATCATACTGCTGCTGCTTACCTAGTGCTACATCTACCTCGACATTATCGACGTGCCGATTATATATGGATAGGCGAAAGTTGTTCCTTGCCAGATTACGAGCGAGGCTGGTTCCCATCACACCTAGGCCTATGAGACCGACTTCTGATTTCTGCATATGTGCCATTACTTTTTCTACTATTTGATCGATCGACTGTCTGACATCTAGTCGCAAACCTGATGCAGGCACTTCATAGGCATCGAACTGCGAGTCGAGCATCGACTCACTCATAAAGTGGCCATCACGATCCGCCATACGCTTATAGATCAGATCTCGCTCTCCATATAGATGTATCCAGTCTAGTCGTACGCCTGAGACATCGGCTAGTCGGTCTCGATATACTTGTTTAAGAGCGGAGCAGGCAATAACGACACCACACGCTGATCTAGCAATGGCTGCTGTAACAATGGCATCTAGCCATGGCCATCGGTCATCATCCCCTAGTGGCACACCGGCAGACATCTTGGCAACATTAGCCTCGGGATGATAGTCATCGCCGTCGATAAAGGTGTAGCCCAGTCGGTCCGCTACTTGCTGACCGACTGTTGACTTGCCTACGCCAGATACTCCGGAAACATAAACCACGTGCTTCATGGCAACTAAAGTAGGGAAATGCTTTAGCTATATGACAAAAAGAGGCCGCCATACGTGTATGGCGACCTCTTAATCTTTAAGATGACAAGCTGAAGTTACTTACTTATGCTTGTTCCTTTTTTCTAGGATTGACCTTGTCTAGTACCTCATCGACTAGTCCCCACTCTTTGGCTTCAGGAGCGGTCATCCAGTTATCCCTTAGGCAGTCCGCCTCTACTTTGTCAAACTCTTGTCCCGTGTGCTCTACGTAGATCTGGTACAGCTCATTTCTCAAGTCTTTGATGAGGTTATAGCTGATCTCCATATCGGTAAACTGACCTTGCATACCACCTGATGGCTGGTGGATCATGACACGACTATGGTATAGACAAGTTCTCTTGCCCTTAGTACCAGCCGTCAGGAGGATACTACCCATAGACGCTGCTAGACCTGTACAGATGGTACCGATATCAGGGCTCACATACTGCATGGTATCGTATATACCCATACCCGCTATCACAGACCCACCTGGACTATTGATAAACATCTGGATATCACGCTTAGGGTCACTACTCTCGAGGAATAGTAACTGCGCCTGTACGACATTAGCCACGTAGTCATTAATCGGTACGCCAAGGAAGATGATACGATCCATCATCAGTCTTGAAAAAACATCCATACCTACGACATTCATCTGTCGCTCCTCAATAACCTGTGGCGTAAAACCATTGATATTGGGTACAGTGGTTGACATGTATTTATCAAGGTGCATGCTACTCATGCCCAAGTGCTTAGTTGCGTATTTTCGAAATTCGTCCTTTGGAAACATATAACTCTAACGATTAATTATTTAATAATCAGGAGTGAATGCCATTGCGGCTATCTCTCTCCTACCAAGCAGTAAACTGATAAGCGAGGCATGATGTTGCGCCTATTCATAAGATAGTGGGCATCGGCTAGGTCTAGACCGTCTGCTTCTAGTTATTAACTTTCTCGTTTACGGCCTTGACCTTAGCTCTGAAGTCTTCTGCACTGATGGTATCCTCGACCTTGGTTACCGTCTCTGCGACCTTGTCAAATACCATCTCTGCTCGTACTTCTTCGTAGGCCTTATTGACCTGCTCTTGGTTTTGCATCATCTGCTGCACGATACCCTGCACCAGCGATGGGTCTCCACCATACTGGCCCATGTACTGCATCGCTTGATTAGCAAAGTGACGCTGTATGTGCTCTGACTCGACCTTGACATCAAACTTTTTAGCGAGGGCACCTGCAATAAGCGACCAGCGTAAATTATCTACTGACTTGTCAAAGTCCTCATCCGATGGGACCTCCTGACCGTTAAAGACCATCCACTTAGTAAGGAAGTCTTTAGGCACGTCAAATTTATTCTCCTCCATGAGTCGATCCATGATGTCACGGAACATAAGACTACGGCACTGCTCATCGTAATATCCTGATATGGATGTACGGATCTTTTCTCGAGCCTCTTCTTCGCTAGATACTACGCCTGGGCCGAAGTACTTGTCAAAAAAGTCTTGCCCCATCTCAGCAGGGACGAGTCGTGTGACCTTCTCGATCTCTCCTTTAAACTGATTACCAATCTCTTTATCCTCCTCAGGGTCGAGGTTTAGTAGATACTTCTTAACGTAGTCATCTGTGCGATCCTTCTCTATCTTGTAGATATCGAAGTCAAAAGAATCTCCGTTCTTGAGCTTGAGCACCTCTGCCTTGATATCATCTGTCAGCAGGTCTACCATGACTGAAAATCCCGTCTCATGTCCTTTGTCTAGGACTTTACCGTCAGCATCAAGTTCTACAGCCTTGATCTGTATGATGTCGTTCTCAATGATGTCTTTATCCTCCTCGATACGATCTCCTAGCCGCTTGGCAGCATTGTCTATCTCCTCCTGCACCTCTGTATCAGCTACATCTACCTTGAGCAGGGTATAACTGTCACTCTCTCCAGCTCCACTGATGTCTGTAAGAGGTGGAGCCATACCTATCTCGAAGTCAAAGCTGTAGTCTTGCAGATTGGTGGCATCAAAAATAATACGATCGTCCTCTGTCTCTAGAGGTATAGGCTGCCCAAGTAGGTTGAGGTCATTATCGACGATATGATTACTGATGGCAGACTGTAGCGAATCATTGACCGCCTCTGCTAGTACCTGCTCGCCATACATTTTACGTAGCGTAGACTCCGGCACGCGACCTTTTCTAAATCCCTTGATCTGTGCCTTTCTACGAAGTTTACCTAACTCCTCCTTAAATTTTGACAGGTAGTCCTCTTTGGCAATCTTGACCGTGATCGTTGCTGTCAGGTCGGTCGTATTATTCTGTATTACTTCCATAGTCTGCAAATGGCTCAACACCTAAGCCTCACTTACCTAGTGGTAGGTAGTGTAGTAGGTGTAGTCACTAAAATGAATTTGGTAATAAAAAGAGAAAAGAAAAGAAGGAGTGCGGGTAGAGGGAGTCGAACCCCCACGCCTTGCGGCACTAGATCCTAAGTCTAGCATGTCTACCAGTTCCATCATACCCGCATTTGAGAATCCTTCGATTTTCTTTAAGCGCCGCAAAGATACATCTTCTGTTAGGAAGGTAGGGCTTCGAACGCTATAAATTGACAGTATGTCGATTTCAAATAAAGCCCTTTATCAGAGCTGTGAGGACGGAAGCGGATTCGAACCGCTGTACAAGGTTTTGCAGACCTCTGCCTAGCCACTCGGCCACCCGTCCATAGTCGCTTACTTCCTAAGCGGGTGCAAATATAGGTTTCTTTTTTATTCTAATGGGGTAAGGATGGCATACTTATTTTTAGTGTAGCTCGAAGGAGTCTATCTGCGAGGGGCTAGCATAGTCACATTTTTAAAAAAAGAGGTGACAATCGTAATTCCTTGCTACTTTGGCAAAGTGAAAAAGGAGACTAACATAGTCAAGTACATGGTGAGGCGACTGATACAGGTAGTCCCTACGATCGTGGGTGCTAGCTTAGTCTTGTTTGCCCTGATACATGCACTACCCGGTGATCCTGTCGAGGCCATCATGGAAAGAGATGGGTATGACCTCGACAAAGTGAGCGATGCTAGATCTTACGAGCTAGAGTACCAGCGTATCGCCACTAAGTATGGTCTAGACAAGCCTAGCTTTTACCTCTCCGTCGATAGACAATCTGCACAGGGATGGCACTACCCCAGCCTCACCTACCATGGTCTGGACAACCAGTATCACCAATGGCTGCTAGGCTTAGTGAGTGGTCGAGCAACGGTCAGCGCCATCAGTGGCGAGTCTGTCAATACGAGCATATACCGCGCTATCGGCTGGTCGCTGTCACTAGCGGTGCTGGCGATATTTCTTATCTGCTTGATAGGAATACCGCTGGGCCTAGCACTCCATCAGTATCGACTACCGGGAGTAGAGCAGGGACTCCTCTTTATACATAGTTTACCGGCATTCTGGTTAGCGATTCTACTCGTTGTATTCTTCACCACGGCAGAGTACGGTAGGTGGACGGATATACTACCATCTCCTGGTATATGGGCGGATGATCTTACATTTTGGCAAGGACTGGTATCAGACGGTAAGCGGCTGATGATACCCCTGCTAGTGCTGGTCGTCAAGGACCTGGCATTTATGACACAGCTCGTCAAGGCCACTGCTGATAAAGAAGTCACGCTACCCTACAGCACTACGGCCCGTGCCAAGGGCCTGTCAACATCAGAGCAGACTAGCAGGCACATACTGCCCAACACCCTGCTGCCGATCACCACCGTGATAATCGACGCCTTACCTAGAGCCATTGCTGGGCTACTCCTCCTAGAGATCATATGTAACATACCCGGCATGGGGCGGCTGCTATACGGCGCTATCGTGGAGCAAGACTACAACGTAGTACTGCACATCACAATGATCATAGCTGCCATTACTAGCCTCATGTATATTGTAGGTGATATCATCTATGCCTGGATCAATCCCAAAATAAGCCTACAGTGAGTGGCCTGCGTATATTAGCTCGCGTGGCCATCGTGCTACTGGTCGCTACGGCGATTGCAGCGCCAAACATCGCTAAGGATGGCGGCCTGCTTAACTATGGGCCATTGCACATCGATAAGACCAACCTACGCTGGCAAGCCCCCGGTAGTACGGGAGATCTAGGAGTCCACCTACTCGGGACTACCAAGCTCGGCAAGGACGTTGCAGCCGGTCTCGTCTATGGTGTACGTGCGGCGCTATCTATCAGTAGTCTGGCCGTACTCATCGCTCTACTACTGGGCCTACCACTAGGTATGATGGCCGGCTACTATGGTGATCAACACTTACATATGGTATGGTGGCAGTGGCTATTGGGCATGTTATGCGTGCTAGCAGCACTGTGGTACCTATATACAGGTATTGAGGTAGGCAGCTGGGGGGATGGTCTGATCGGAGTAGGACTGCTAGCGCTATCTATCTTCCTTATGACAAGGAGTAGCAGTGGTAGGCGGTGGACCATACCTATAGATAGCTTGGTTATGAAAGTCGTGGAAATACGGCGATCGATTCCGCTGATATATATACTAGTGGTGGCAGGTGGCCTCGTGCAAAAGCACAACTACCTGACCATCGCCTTGATCATCGGCTGCACCTGCTGGACGGGTATCGCTCGCCATAGTCGGGCATATGTCATGGAACTACGAGTAGCTAGCCAGCATGAGGCACTGCTCAGTCTATCTATACCTACCTGGCGGATACATACCCGCCACTTCTTACCACAGATATGGCCACAGATCACGGTGCTCGCAGTATTCTTAGCGAGTACCGCGATACTGCTAGAGACTAGCCTATCCTTCTTGGGGCTGGGTCTACCGAGCGAGATGATGACGTGGGGCAGTCTGCTATCAGAGTGTAGAGAACAGCCCTCGGCGTGGTGGCTAGCCGTGTGCCCGGGAGTAATGTTGACGATTACGCTATCCGCGCTGACCGTACTGGGCCGCAGTACTGGTTCTACGCAGAAAAACCAGAAAGTATCTCCTCTAGCTCCTTGATAAGGCGAGCGACATTATCTGCAGACATCGGCGCTAGCGGTAGGCGTACATCTCTCGTACATATGCCTATGTGCTCCATCGCCGCCTTGATACCTACTGGATTGCCCTCGACATAAAGCCACTTGTGTAGATCGTAAGTAGCAAAGTTGATAGCCCTGGCAGTAGCGTAATCCCCCGCTAGAGCAGCGGCGATCATAGCTGCAAAAGGGCCGGGCAGCACATTACCCATCACTGATATCACGCCATCACCACCTGCGGCGACCATCGGCAAGGCTACTTCGTCGTCGCCACTGGTCACGATAAAGTGACTGGGCTTATTCTTGATAATCCGCGTCGCCTGTATCAGGTCGCCAGTAGCCTCCTTGATACCTACGAATCGATCACTGGCTTCTGCGAGGCGACAGGTGGTATGCCACTCCATATTACTCTGTGTACGGCCTGGCACATTGTAGAGCATTATAGGCACGGGGCTGACCTCCGCTATCGCCATATAGTGCTGGTAGATGCCCTCTTGGCTGGGCTTGACATAGGCGGGACTAGAGGATAGGATGGCATCTATACCATCGAAGTTGAATCCCTCAATAAGCTCGACTAGGTCCTTGGTATTATTACCTCCAAAGTTGCCGGCCATTATAGGTATCCTACCATCCACTTGATGGATAGTGTGGTCTAGTACCGTGCGGGCCTCGACATGGTTGAGTGTGGCTGTCTCGCCAGTACTACCCAGGACTACGATATAATCAACACCTCCATCAATGACATGCTCTATGACCCTGGTAAAGCCAGCGTAGTCTATGTCTCTATCTCTGAAGGGTGTGATGATGGCAACGCCAGTACCTATAAATCTGCTATCCTTCATAATGGTCAATCATTTGGTAAGCGGCCTTGTAACAAGACGCAAGAAGTGACAAAAGTAGGAAGTAGAACTTGTATAGGCAGAGAATTGACGCTGGTATCAACCACCCCGATATCAGACCCAACAATTAAGCTATCTTTACATCCTAAACAATATTTTAGGCTACCCTAAATGAGTAAGACAAGCCAGCATAAGTACCTACGGGCGATCTACCAGCTCACAGAACGTGACCAGGAGAGAGCCAGCACCAGCCAGATAGCGCAAGTGCTAAAGGTGTCACCTCCTAGTGTCACGGAGATGCTCGACAAGCTAGGCGCGGATGATTTGGTATCAGTAGAAAAATACTACGGCACACAACTCACGCCGAGTGGTCGACAGATTGCCGTCACCCTAGTGCGAAAGCAACGAATCTGGGAGACCTTTCTACACCAAAAACTAAAAATATCGTGGGTAGACCTAGCCGAGCAAGCAGCTGCCCTCAGCGCCAATAGTGATCAGGAGGTATCTCGTCGGCTCAGCATATACCTCAACGAGCCCAAGTGGAACCCCTACGGCGAGCCCATACCCAACGAAGAAGGCAAGATCAGCATTCGTACACAAAGTGCCCTCAGCGATATACCCACCCATCAACCCTGCACGTTACTCGCCACTAGACGTAAAGACAAAGATTTCCTAACCTACCTTAGCAGCATCAACCTCCAGATAGGTCGCACGATAACCGTACTCAGTAGGCAAGCCTACGAAGGCGCCACCAAAATCGCTATCAAGCCCACCGATCAAGTGCATACCATATCATCGGAGACTGCTGCTTACCTACTAGTCAGAAAATTATGAGAATACTACTATCCGCCATCTTACTTGGGGCAACCCTCAGCCAGCTCACCGCACAGATCAAGGTGATATCTAGTGCCTCCATCTTCGCCGATATGGCCAAGGAGATAGGCGGTGATAAGATCGTGAGCGAGTCTATCGTACCCGTCGGTAGCGACCCACACACCTACGAACCGACCCCTTCAGATGTGGGCCTTATACGATCTGCTGACCTGATACTAGTCAATGGACTGACCTTCGAAGAGTGGATCAACAGCCTGATAGATAATAGCGGGACCACAGCCCCAAAGGTTACGATCACGGCAGGCATAGACGCCATACAGTCGGACAAGTATGCCAATGCCTACGACCCACATGCCTGGATGGATGCTCGACATGGTTTACAATATGTAGATAATATCCTAGCCGCTCTAATCAAAGTAGACCCTAGCAATACGGCCTACTACCAGGCCAGGCATCAGCGCTATCGCAAGGAGATAAGGGACCTAGATAAGTACATCAGCGACGCCATACAGACGATACCTGCCGATCGCAGGGTACTGATTACCTCTCATGATGCCTTCGCCTACTATGGCCAACGCTATGGTCTAGAGCTCAATGCCATCATGGGTATCAGTACGGAGGCTGAGGCTCGCACGAGCGACATCGTCAGAGTTAGCAAGGCGATCAAGACAACCGGGATTCCAGCAATATTCGTCGAGAGTACTATCAATCCCAAGCTCATAGAGCAGATCGCCAAAGACAGTGATATCGTCGTAGGTGGCGAACTCTATGCCGATAGCATCGGAAAGAAGGGCTCAGAAGGAGACAGCTATACCAAGATGCTGCGTCATAATACCGATGTCATCGTACAAGCATTGTCCCGAGAGCGGGTAAGCCCTACCACGGGCGAGGACGGTAGCACATCGTCTATGAGTAATGTATATCTGCTGGTACTAGGCCTCCTCTTACTACTGCTGATAGGCGGTGTAATCCTACTACGTCGATGAGCACAGCCATCATAGTATTCGTAAGAAAACCCGAACTGGGTAAGGTCAAGACCAGACTAGCTAAGGGGGTCGGCGAGCAGCGAGCCTTTGACATCTATGTCGAGTTGCTCAAGTATACCGCGAAGCAAGTGGAGGCTACAGTGCATACCGTCTATGTCTACTATCACCATGAGGTCGTCCCAGACGATATGTGGGATAGCAGCCGCTGTCACAAAGTCCTACAAGTAGATGGTGACCTAGGTGACAAGCTCAGAGCGGCCTTTACTGAGGTACTATCTCAACACGACAAAGCCATCGTCGTAGGTAGCGACTGTCCTAGATTGACGACGGCTATAATCGATACGGCCGTCGACTCGCTAGACCACCAGGACGTGGTGATAGGCCCTACCCTAGACGGCGGCTACTACTTACTAGGCATGAAGGCGTATACCCCCACCCTACTCACGGGTGTACCCTGGAGCTCAGGCGATGAGTACGACTATACGGTACATGCTAGCATCGCTGCTGGGCAGTCTGTCCACGTCCTAGCGCCACTGCCAGATGTGGACTATGCAGAGGACTGGGAAAAGTACGGTTGGGAATTTTAGAGTAAGTAGTAACCAAGCAGAAAGGCTAGGCTGAGGCTCGATAGGTTGACGAGGTCATTGGTCATCCAGTGGTAGCCACGTACGAGGGAGTCACCCTTGTCAGACAGTCGGTCATCGACTATAAATTTGGCCTGCATGGCACTACCGATCACACTATCTAGGAGCATGGCTCCTATCGAGAGGAGGACCACCATTACAAAGTCAGACCCGTCCATAAAGTAGAGGCTGCTGTATATGACCGGCAGTATAAATGCCGCTACGACACCAGCGAGAGTACCTACCAAAGAGATACCACCAGAGACACCGGCAGGGATCCTTCGCCAGCGTAATATATCTAATGCTGGGCCACCATATCTGCGACCGATCTCGCTACTGACGGTATCTGTCAGTGCTGCACCGAAGACCATCAAGGCTAGTAACGACCAGACCTCCTGCTGGGTACAAGCGAAGAGCAAGGCAGCCACTATCGCAGGAAAGCTATTGTAGAATACCTGGATAGAGGATCTGCCCCGAGGATCACCATCTTGGCTACCTGGCAATCTAGACAGCAAGCTCCCGACCAATAAAAATACGGCTGGGAATAGTAAGAAATGCCACTGCAATGCCAGTGCCAACACGACGGCCAGTACGCCAGCTGCAACAGAGCCTCCAGCGGTGAGCCACGACCTTTTGTATAGTAATAGAAGAACCGGCACGGCCACTCCCAACACTACCACAGAGTCGCCAACGTAGAGCTGTCCCTTATCGACCGCCATCAATAGCGTAGCGACCACTAGGGGTATAGACAGGTTATCAGACCCGATGGCCGAGAACAACTCACTCGACGTCACCAAGATGAGAAGAATGGCAAATAATAGCCAGTCATCTGCCAGGGACGGTTGCACGAAGTAGCAAACAAGCATAGCACTAATGGCAAATGCGAGAGAGCCCGGCACGGACTTGACCTCCAGTAAGGGCTGCCACTTGGTCTTGCCTAGGAGGGTGCCGATGACCCCAGCAGTGGGATCAGCAATGGCTAGTACCCATGCAGCAGCGGCGATATATGGCTGCTCTATAATGCCCGTGACGATCAGTAGCCCCAAGGATATGGCAAAGTAGGCACCACCGTAGCTGCTGTCACTACCTACCCGAAGGTGGCCGCACCATAAAATACAAACCACCACAATGCCGAAGCTCAAGAAAATCCAGCCTAGCAAGTCAAGGTATTGCTGCGTCGAACTTATCGCAAAAGCACAGATCGATATCGTAATAAAGTGTAGAGTCTTGCGCAGCCAAAAGCCAGTAGGAGGGAAAGCCTTAGCAGTCACTAGCGTTATACCGGTCGCTATGGCAATAACACCAAAACAACGCAGCCACAACCACAAATCGGCATGAGATAGGACGGGGTTCAAATAATCCACAAAGCGAAGGTATATTTATCTTACGTTAATGAAGGAATTAGAAGACTATTCATGGTTTCCAAATTTTTTACGCCGTCAGCAGATGGAGTATATCGGCTGGTTGGTGGTGGCCCTCCGCCTATATCGACCGCTGGTACCCATAGCTACCGCCCTATTACGAACACAGGGTGATGATACTATTACCGATCTGTGCAGTGGGTCTGGCATGCCCGCTACCTACATAGCGTCCAAAGCCGATATCTCGACCGTAACTATGACCGATTTATATCCGCAAGACGATGCTACACACCTCGATGTTATGCAACTCGATGAATATAATCTCCGGGGACTGGTCACGCTGTTTAACGCCTTTCACCACTTTGACCAAGAAGAGCAGGCAGGCATACTGGCAGCCATAGCTCGCCAAGGCCAGCCTGCCATGATTGTCGAGATCCTACAACCGACGATACTCCAGTACCTCCAGATACTCGTAGGCACGACGATAGGCCAGCTATTGACGGCCCCCTTCGTAACACCGTTTAGGTGGTCTAGACTAGTCCTCACCTACCTCCTACCCATCAACCTAGTAACCGTCGCCTACGATGGGCTGGTCTCTGTGTACAAAAGCAAATCTGAAGAGGCGTATCAGTCGCTCGCCACCACTGCGTCGACTGACGACTATCGATGGTCAGCGACAGCGATCAAGAGCAGTTACTGGACTACCCTCACCCTCCTTAAAGGCGAAGCAATATGATGAAGGCCCTTAAACTACTATGGGATTTTAGCCGACCACACACCATCATAGGCTCGTGGCTGAGTATCACTACTCTCTACCTCCTAGCATCGACGGATATAGGTTGGGTCGCCCACCTAGACCTTTATGGGTGGGCCCTCGTAAGTGCTCTTGCCTGTAATATCTGTATCACGGGACTCAACCAACTCGTCGATGTAGAGATGGACCGCATCAACAAACCTTTCTTGCCTATAGCAGCAGGCCGCCTATCGATCGAGCGAGCCAGGTGGATCGTATGGATCTGTGGCGTCCTTAGTCTGGTAACGGCCGTGATGGTTAGCCACCTCTTCTTGGGACTTATCGTCCTCATTACCTTCATCGGCTACCTCTACAGTGCCCCTCCCATCAGGCTCAAGCGACACCACCTACCCGCATCACTGTGTATCGTGGTAGTCCGCGGCGTACTGGTCAACCTCGGCATAGGTCTGGCATTTGAGCTAGCCGTCAATGGCACTATCAGGGCTGATCATGTGCTGGTACCGCTCACCCTATTTATGTCAGCATTCAGCCTAGCCATTGCCTGGTTTAAAGACCTCTATGATGTGGAGGGCGACCAGCAACACCAGGTCAAGACACTCGCTGTGCTCTATAGTATCAATACTGCTTACTGGACTGGAGGGCTCATCGTCCTACTCGCCTATGCGTACGGCATATGGTTTAGCTACACGGAGATTGATAGCCCTTGGCTGCTGATTACTCACGTAGTCCTAGGTCTTGCCTTCGTAGTCCACCTGATACGGTCGGATATGTCAACACGAGAAGGGATCTACCGCTTTTACATGGTCTTCTGGGTCTTCTTTTTTGCGGAGTACTTGGTGTATATCGTGTATGGTTTGATGGTTTAGTGGATGAATGGCTTTGTGGTTTGATGAGAGTTAGCGCTGCCGCGGTTCCACCCGCAACGTCATAAGATCAGCTCAAAATCAGTAATGCGTCTTTCTGTTTTTGCTTTTTCAAATAAGCACTTATTGACCTAAGTTGCTCTTTTTGAAAAGCAATTATGCCTATATTTGCTTTTTCAAGAAAGCAATTATGCAAGAATTACTACTGGAATTTCAATTGATGCTTACGCGTGTACCTAGTGGCTACGAGCGATATCTATTCGGTCAGGTGGACCTAAGTAATCGACTGGTAGCGATCAAGGGTGCTCGGGGTACTGGTAAGACAACCCTGCTACTGCAGTTGGCACAACAAAAACTCGACATACAAACAACGCTGTATGTGAGCATGGAGCATATCTACTTTTATGACAATAAGCTATATGACCTGGCTAAAGAATTTGATCAGAACGGAGGCACTCACCTCTTACTAGATGAAGCACATAAATACCCCAATTGGTCTCGGGAGATCAAGCTCATATATGATAGCCTTCCCGAGCTCAGTATTCTCTTTACGTCGTCCTCTGTCCTAGAGTTACACCGATCCGAAGCTGATCTTAGCCGCAGACTCATATCCTACCACCTTAAGGCGCTGTCATTTCGGGAGTTCATCTACTTCGACACCAAGATCAAACTGCCACCTCATTCCCTCGACAAGGTAGTAGAGAATCACACCGAGATAGCACGGAATATACTGCAGCACTTAAAGCCGCTACCACTATTTAAAAAGTACTTGCAATATGGTGCCTACCCATACTACATCGAGGGAGAAAGTGTCTACCTGCAAAAACTACGTAGAACGATAGATCTGACAATCGAAACAGATATTGCAGCCGTCGAGTCGATGAACTACGCTAGTCTATTGAATCTCAAGAAACTACTCAAGGCCATAGCCTCTAGTGCTCCATTCACCCCCAATATCTCCAAACTCAGCAGGCACATCAACCTATCTCGCAACCAATTGGTCAAGGCTATCAAAATCCTAGAGCGGGCAGGACTACTTAACGCCTTGTATCGAGAAAGCACCGGCATCGGCAGCTTGACCAAGCCTGAGAAGCTCTACCTCAATAACACCAATCTGATGTACGCAATCGACAGCCGCCAGGTAGATGTCGGTAACGTCAGGGAAACTTTCTTTGCTAATCAAATGCGTGACGTCTATGATATCCACTTGTCTCCAAAAGTAGACTTCCTGGTGGACCGTAGGTACTCTATCGAGGTGGGTGGAAAAAACAAAAAACAACGTCAACTTGCAGGACTAGATAATGCCTTCGTCGCCAAAGACGATATAGAGATCGGGATCGGCAATGTGATACCGCTGTGGTTGTTTGGGTTCTGTTACTGAGGCAAGTCCTTATCACAAAAACACAGCAGGACAAACATTCTAAACTACACCACTCTTCCCAGCCGCTCCTCCAGGGTCATAGTCTCCTTGATGACTACCCTACCACGGTCATTGCGATGGAGGGTAGCACACTCGTGCTGATGGTCATGCTCAAAGAACAGAAAGTCGTCTGGCTGCATAAACTCGTACAGCGCCGCTCGCTCCTCCATGGTAACTAGTGGTCGCACGTCATAGGACAACACGTATGGTAGACCCACGTGACCATATGACGGCACGAGGTCAGCCGCATAGATCAGTCGACCACCACTAGGCAGGTCGATCACGGGCATCATCATCGCCTCCGTATGACCATAGCCAAATCGTACGTTAAAGCCAGGCAAAAACTCCACCCCCTGCTCTACGTCGATCATCTTAAGGCGGCCCTGCTCTTTTAGTGGCACAAAGTTCTCTTTGAGAAAACTCGCTCGCTCTCGAGGATTAGGATCGTAGGCCCAGTCGTAGTGTTGCTGATTAGTCCAGTAGGTCGCATTGGGGAAGGTGGGTACAAGGCTGTCATCTGCCAGGCGTGATACTGCACCACCCACGTGGTCAAAGTGCAAGTGAGTCAGAAATACGTCGGTAATCTCTTCAGCGGTAATCGTACACTGCTCGATCGAAGCGAGAAGATCATCATCACCATGCGGATGAAAATGCGACCGGAACCGCTCTCCCTGCTTACTACCCATACCTGTATCGATTAGGATCTTACGGCTGCCCGCCTCTACGAGGAGGCAGCGCATCGTCCAGGTACAGAGGTTGTCAGCGTCGGGCGGATTGAGCTTTTGCCACATCGTCTTGGGTACCACTCCGAACATGGCTCCACCATCGAGTTTAAAAAGACCTGTATTGACTACGGATAGTTTCATCATTGACATTTTAACAAAGATTGATCGTAAAGATAATACCAGGTCATTTATAGACTTTCGTGATCGAGGATTAGATAATGAACATCAGGCGACGCTGGGCTAATCACCTGGACTTGTCAAGCGGAGCTATCACCCGGCCTGCATAATGGAAGATAAGTGCAACACATGTGATCGCAAAGTCGGCTCCACTCGGGTACTCAAGTTAGCCACTTATGCAGGATATGGGCTAGCTATGTATTTAAGTCTTTTAGATAGGGCAGAACCCTAGCGATGTATCGAATTTCGGGGCGAACTAAAACATAGAATTATGAAACACTTAAACAACTACCTCCTTGCGCTAAGCGTATCGATTCTGTTCGTCGCTTGTCAGTCTGATATCCATGAAGTAGATACAGTAGACGAAGTAGCCAGCGAGCAGCAGCTCGAAACTAGGAATTCTTACAGTCCGCATGTCTTCAAAGACTTACTTGCAAATCGATTTCGGTCACCTTCTCAACTGTATGGGGGTTGCAGAAGCTCAATTCAGTCCTTCACGATTCCTTCGATTACACAATCTTTAGGAAGTACCTTTTCTAATAGTGATCTTAGCAGCGCCGTGTCACAAGTTATTACTCAAGCTTCTGTTGTGTGTAATTCTCGTAATTTGATGATCACAGGGTCCAATTTTTCCATTACAGAAGACTTTGAGGCAGGAACTTTTACCATCTCAGGTACAGTCTATGTCTGTTGCGATTGGTACAAAACTTTCACTCCGAGAAATCCAGATGAACGTAAAGTGCTTCCAGGCTATACGCCATAATTCGGCCATACTATAAAACCCGCAATGAGATTAAGGCACCTTGACCCACTTAGTGGATCAAGGTGCTTTTACATTTACACAATACGAAGTACAGCTTGAAACATTTCTTATTTTCATCTCTCGTGAAGTCAGCCCTCCTATATCTACTACTCCTATTTAACTACTGTCTCTGGAGCCAGGATATCAGCATGTACCAACAATATACTTCTGCTGACGGTCTCCCAAGCAATAATGTCTACAGAGTACTAGAATCTAGTGACGGATCTATCTACGTGCTTACTGAGGGAGGAATATGTAAGTACATAGATGACGACTGGCACTGCTACCAAGCCGGTGAGGGCTACCCTAACAATGACATCTACAACGCTGTCGAGGACCATAATCACAGACTGTGGCTTTACAATGATAAAAACACCCTCTCCTACTTGCGAGGTGACAGTATTGTTACCTTCGAATCGTCTCAAACAAGTAGAAAAAATCCACTTTACTACACTCAGGGCTATGCAGTCCATACTGATCGTAAGCATACCTACAGAATCAGTGCAGACGATAGCATTTACGTAGACCTAGCATCGGACTTAGACAAGCTAAAGATGTTACTCGATAGCAAATCTACAGTATGCCCTGTCTATAGCAACTTCTACATCGATGCTAATAACCTGTGTCGAGGGACTAAAGTAATAGGCAGATTTAGTCTTTGCAGCTCTCTTGCTCAGGTAGATGTGCAAACTGGAAGTCTAGAGAATCTTAGCTTATCTTCTACGATTGCTACATCAAGTAGGCAGCCTATAATCCAGCATCACAAGGATGGATTCCAAATTTTCTATAACGACTCCTTAAGCATATTTAGCAGCTCTGGTCATCTTCTAAAGAGAGTTGTTATGCCTACTGAACTTATTGGATCTATAAACTCGGCAATGATCGATAGTAGAGGCAATCAGTGGGTATGTACACCAAAAGGTTTGTACCAGCTACCATATTACTGTGATCAAGGCCGTCTCGACATTCTATCATGGAGCAAAGACTTGAACATAGCAAAGCTCAGGACCAATGACAACCTAGTATATGCTGCAGGCAGGAACGGCGACATATTCGTTGTAGATAAAGACAACCTCGGGTCTATAAATTGTGATATAAATAAACTTAGGGGAACATACCTCTATGACATCACAATATGGAAGGACGAAGTACTAACGTCCAATAGAAGCATTGGCATTTCAAGTTTTAAAACTGACACCAAGCAAAGTACTTGTCAATACCCTCGTAAGCTACTAGAAAGTATTAGTTCTTCAAAAGAGTGCTTTGCATCAGAAGACTTATTATTTGTTCGCACTACGGATAAGGTCCTAATAATCAA
This sequence comes from uncultured Saprospiraceae bacterium, assembly GCA_964389475.1. Lineage (GTDB taxonomy): Bacteria > Bacteroidota > Bacteroidia > Chitinophagales > Saprospiraceae > CAYMFD01. The sequence continues at coordinate 1,918 of CAYMFD010000054.1, read as the reverse complement.
CCTGAAAAACCAGAGAAGAGAAGCAGAAATATTGAAAGCTACGAGTGCAATAGCTCTAGATACGATGAACAATCGTCTTTGGTTCAGTGCTGACGATACCCTTTATCATCAAAATCTTCAGCATCATAACGATACGACAAGTATTCCCATAACGTATCTACCTGAGACGGACTACTTGCACTATTTGGGAGATAACTACTTATTTGCTTATTCGTCTAGTGCGGGGAGTATTCTCTACAGTGAAAGCAAAGTGATTCCTTTATCATTAAGTGACCGGGTAGTAGAGGTGTCACAAGAAAATGACGATCTATACATTCTTACATCCCACGGGCTTTATGGTATGCGAGATTGGAAGAGCTCTAATAAGCAGCATCACGTAGATACTTTACTATTGGCCTTTGAGACTATCGGCAGTGGACAATTCAATGACTTCCTATTGCTAGACTCTTTAGCCTTGATAGCAACTGATTTTGGAATTTATACACTGTCACGTTCTACCTTGTTACCCGAGTACGTGTTACCCATCACTTGCCGATACAAGGATTCTCAGATCCCCAACAGGACCAATATTACGCTTCCCTACAACAACAATGGTATCAGCCTTGAGGTACATTCTGAGAACTACATAAAGCCTATCCCAGTCACTTACTTGTACAAGATTGACGAATTGGACAAGGTGGTCAATAAGACAACAGATAACGTCATAAAATACACAAAGTTACCCGCTGGAAACTATACACTATCGACATGGTCAACAGACGCCTTGGGTAATGAAAGCTCTAAAATCACAACCTTCATAGAAGTACCTACTCCTCTTTGGAAACAGCCAGCAATTTACCTTCTTGTACTGATTTTGAGTGGCATCCTGCTATGGATGCTGACAAGGCTCTTAGTTAAACGAGAAAAGAAGAGATTACGTGTACGACAAGATTACGCCGAGCTAGAGCTCAATGCACTACAGTCTCAGATGAACCCCCACTTCGTCTTTAATTGTATGAATAGTATCCAGTGTCTTGTAAATGAAAGCAGGATTAAAGAGGCAGATCACTACATTACCGTCTTCAGTGGATTGATGAGAGAGTACCTAGACTACTCACGCAGTAAATTCGTCACCATCAAGCAGGAGCTCGACACCATAAGTAAGTACTTAGAAATGGAGCAAATACGCTTCGAAGAAAAGCTATCCTACACAGTCAGTAATCAACTGAGTAGTACGGACCACGGCATACTGATACCATCTACGATCTTACAACCCTTTGTGGAGAATGCACTTATCCACGGCATCTATCCCTTATCGCGACGCGGACATGTTTCGGTAATAGCTGAGAAGATTCAAAATATGGTCACTATCTCTGTAGTAGACGATGGCGTAGGACTACATGCTAAAAGCAGCGCCGATCACCTCAAGACGTCTACTGCAATCGAAAGCTGCAGGCAGAAACTAGACATCATCAATCAGATTGATAGATTTAAGGTAGACTTTGAGGTATTTGATAATCTAGAAAGCGGAACGCATGCTTCCGGAACGACTAGCTTAATAAGAATACAGGTATGAGAGATCATAGGATCCTACTTGTCGATGACGAAAAGATGGCGCGGACAAACTTATTGAACAAGCTCATCAGTCTGGGACTAGAATCTATACAGTGCGAGCAAGCAGACTGTGGCGTCTCAGCAGTGACCATGCTACGTGAGAGCAGTTATGACCTTGTATTTATGGACATCAACATGCCGGACCTCACCGCCTTCGAGGTGTTAGAGCAACTAGCTGATATAGATTTCCTTTTGGTATTTGTCACTGCCTATGACGACTATGCGATCAGTGCCTTCGACTACTTCGCTGTAGGCTACATCCTAAAACCTATCGATAGCAGAAAGCTCGCAGAGGTCGTAGAAAAATGTACGTCTCTTCTTGCCA
>CAYMFD010000053.1:13868-23935 GCA_964389475.1 uncultured Saprospiraceae bacterium | reverse complement strand
GCTGCGGATAGTCACAGATTTTTAGATGTTAAGTAGGTAAACTGTTGAGGTCTTGAGCATTTTAGCTGTTGAAGGTTCGTCAATTTGCTGGATTTGTCGACTTGTTAGATGTAAATCAATTTATCAAAATATCGTTGTCTAGTTCCCTCACATCGACAAGCTCAGTGCATCGCTCTACGAGGGGGTTAGGGGAAGGAAAACCTGGCGTTTAACGCATATGCTCCTCAAAGCTATCTGACTAGCACTCTCCTCGTTCTAACGACACCCTCCACATCGCGGACGCTGAGAATATACAATCCGCTACCAAAGAGACTGACATCCATCCTATAGTTTTGACGAGCATGAGCGGAGTGCTGTTCTACGAATCGGCCATCGATATGGTGCAGCATTATCTGATCTATCGGCACATCGGAGGTGATCAGTAGATAATCAGTTGCAGGATTGGGTGCCACACTCATGCCAGACATCGTTTCTTGGCTAGTCTCATCGATATCAGAAAACGTGAGAGCTCGGTAATCCGCAATCTTAAAGTCGTCGATGTAGAAACCATCACTGTGCACCGTCGCATCTGACCGTAGTCTGAATCCTACATACACTGTCGGCTGCCCCGCATAATCGCCAAGGTCTATCTGTTCTTGTACCCAGTGACTATTGGCGGTATATCGGTCAAATACGTCGGTGTATAGGCCCTCCAGCTCCGTCCAGGTGATACCATCTGTTGACGCAACGGCATTCACAAAATCATCATCTACCTCTAGGGACCACTTCGCATGAAAGGTGACTATCGGGAGCTCAACTGTGGTAAGGTCGACAGGCTCCGACATCATCACTAGCGACGACTGATTAGGCGCATAATTACCTAATCGAGAGTCCGCAAAACTGACCGACCCACTGACGGCGTCGAGCGAGCAGGTATCCCAAGTACCAGCGCCTGCCTGCCATACAGCTGCGTCCTCGAAGTCCGTCTCGTAAAGCGTCGTCTCTGTACCTGCGGTGAGGTAGATGGTCTTCTCGTAGGACTTCCCACCTCCTTGAAGGACGGTAACCTGAAATGGTAATCGCTCTCCTGGCGTCACGTCCTCGTTGATCTCTATACGAATTGCCCCGTCGGTCGTCTCGCCAAAGGATCGCTCCTCCACTGTCCCGATGGTAGCCTCACCACTGACGACCGTAACCGCCGAGTGACTAGATGCAACACTAACCACTACATCGTCTGCGGGCAAGGTGAATCCTCTATTCTTGACTCGGATATCCAAAGCGACCGTCTCGCCATTCATAACACTACCCGACTGGACTGTGAAGTCATGAAAGCACGTGTAGGCCCCACTCAGCCAGGTGATGTACAGCATTGTCTTTCTAAACTCTATCACACGATCACAGATGACGGCTGGCGACTCCCAGAAAGAATGGCCTATCTCTGGCGTCCATGTCAGCGTACCATTGACATGCATGTGATCCCGAGTCGTACCGCTGGAGGTATAGTTAAGCATATTGGCCGTCGTACCATAGCCATCATACTCCTCTGGTATAAACTCTGAGGCGAACTCGGCATAGAGATCAAAATCTGGTAGACCATTAGTATAGCCCCAAGGAGACAAAAACTTATCGCCGAAGGTATGAGAGCTAAAGGCCACTGCCGGTTTGATACGATCTACGAATGCCGCAATGGCCTGCGACTCCGGTTCTGATAGTGCCTCCGTACCCCGGTAAGTCTGCGTGCACGGATCGCTGCTAGAACCAGTATTAAGACCATAGCCTTCAGTATAGTTGCGGTTGAGGTCTACGCCAAAACAACTCCCGTCCACGTTTCTACGATTTTTGCGCCATAGACCGCCACCATTAGGATTGGTCGTTTCATTGTACACGTAGCCATCAGGATTGACGATAGGCACAAAGTAGATCTCTCGACTGGCCAGCAGGTAAGATACCTCCGCGTCAGAATCATTATTTTCGAGTAACCACCACATGTAGTACAGCGTCGCCTCTAGGGACATAGGCTCTCTGGCATGGGTGATCGCCTCAAAGTAGACGACACCTTCGACATCGGACTCATCCGTGGTCGGGTTGTCGGATATCTTGACCGCATAGATCGGTCGATCCTCAATCGACCTGCCTATCTCCTCGATGGCCACATAGTCCTCATACTGGTCTTGCATGGCCATGATGTGGTCGACCATTTCGTCATAGGTATGGTAACCACCCATAGAACCATCATCGAAGTTATCTAGGCCACACGCTACCGATCGATTATCTGGGCTTTCAGCTACGAGCTGCTGGAAGTGGGCCTGATAGTCCTCTATCAATACGTCATAACTTATCGCTCTTTCATCAAGCGTACTGAGCTCGCTTTCGCTAAAGATCAGCTCGAGGAAGCCTTCTTCATTTTTATGAAAATGATCGATCGCTAGGCCATGGGTAGTATCCGCGACTAATATCTCATACTGGTCCGCGGTAAGTCCTATCGTAGCATATCGCTCTGAAGCAGGCTGCGCAAAAGATGCGAAGGCAATCAAACTTAAAACAAGGGTGAAGCATCTCTCCAGCATAATAGTCAGGGTCAAGTTGAGTGAAAGATAAGACCTTATAGTGATTGTAGAGACAAGAGACATCCACTTGACCCGACCCAGCCCTAGTATCGACTCGGGTCTTGTACCTTTACTCCCATGACGTCACCTACCTACCCCCGCATCAATGGCCACGGCCACCTACTACCCGACCCTGGCAATATCCCTCGCTTTATGCGGGATAAGAAGCTATTCTGGATAGATGATGACAAGCGATTTATGCGGCAGGGCGACTGGTCGAGGCCTGTCACGGACAATGCCTTTTTCTTAGATGGTAAGCTGGAGTGGCTCGACAAGCACCATATACAGCACGAGGTATTACTAACCCTTAGTCAACTATACGCTAATGGAGTCAATCGCCAGGATGCCCTAGACATGGTCCGCTTCCAAAATGACTTTCACGCGGAGGTACAGGAGACCTATCCTGATCGCTTCACTTGTGGATTCGTGGTACAGCCACTATACATCGAAGATAGCCTCGCTGAGATAGAACGGGCTGTAGAGAAGCTCAACCTCAAGATGCTCTGCCTCCCCACTCACTATATCGATGAGGAGGGTCAGTGGGAGACGACAGCCCATGAGCGGCTCGCCCCGATCTATGAGCTCGCCAGTAGGTACCGCCTCGCCGTGGATATCCATCCATACGATGCTCCACGGATGATCAAGCTACGAGACCAAAACTGGCGCTTTCACCTGATATGGATGTGTGCCCAGACAGCCGACTACCACCATTTCTATACCCTTAAAAACATGGGAGATCGTTACCCCGGCATCCGTATCTGCCTAGCCCATGGCAATCAATATGGCCAGGTCAACCTAGGTCGCCGACAGCGCGGTTACGAGGGTCGCCCCGACCTCTTCAAGGATATGGCGGAGCCCAAAATCTCCGTCGGCCACCCCAATGTATTCTTTGATAGTATCGTCCACGACGTCTGGTCTTTTGAGCTGATGGTCAAGCGATCGGGTACCGCACAGATCGTTGCGGGCCTAGACAACCCCTACCCGCTCGGCGAGATCGACCACAATGACTGCTACCCGGGCACCGTACTCGACGATGCCGTCTACCACAAGGTCATCACAGAGGCGGAGCGACAAGATATATGGGGCAGTAATGTGGAGCGGTGGTTAGGGAAGGAGATTTTGTAGGTGAGGTTGATTGCTTATCAGTATTGTAAGGTTATTAGCAAATTGATTCGACTCAAGAAATATTAGTTTGTTCGTTTTGGCTTGACCCAAAAGAACCAAAAGGTCAAGACGGAGTAAGGCGAATGCTCCTTCGTCACAACGTGGTCTCCGTTTGTAAAAATTGCGTTGTCCTTGAGATAAACTTACCTGTAGATCATATGTACTCCAACTTGCCATTCATGACCGCTTATCAAATCAAAGCTAGATCTCTGCGGACCGCACATTTTCACACTACGCCACTTTCGCTGTACACCGTCGGTTAGTGACTGCTGCCCCAGAGATCGGATCACTCAAAGTGATGCGATCTCTTCAACGGGAATACAGACCCCTTACTTCACGACGTCTATAGCTAATTGCCAAAGCGTTAGCCGTCGTGGGTTCCACCCCGACGGCGCTAGACCTCCAACCTATTGCTGAGCTTACTAACGTACATCAGGCCTCTGAAATCTGATATCTCGCTACTCAAATCTTGACGGCTACCCGAAATGTCAAATCCAAAATCTCACAACCCCACAAGCACCACCAAAATCGACGGATCTCCGACATACTGGCACCCACAAAACATCCCACCAAATACTGGGATAAACCCCTTACTCCAAAGTGTGTCACAGTAGGTACATTTGCACTATGAAAAGCCTACTGCCTCAACGTCTCACTTTGATCATAGCGATCACCTGCACTATGATGTCTGTGCTTGTAGGACAGCATAGCCTACAGCGTTTTTCATACCCGATTAATACAGATGAGTACGACGAAATCTGCCCTATACTCAGCTATACGGAGGACTACCTATTCCTCACGCGGGTGGGTCACCCCGATCATACGAAGACGCTGTACTACGATAGCGTCGATATATCAAAGACCCTCTCCGCAGACCTGTATGAGCAGAATCTCCGGGAGATTCTCTACCTTATATCTGGCACCCGATCGGCTAAGGCCTACCAGAACTCCTACAACCAGGATGTCTACTACGCCACCAGTCGCAAGGGTATCGTCTCTGGCGTACAGCACCCGGGCTACCCGATCAACAGTGCTTTGCCCAATAGTATCAGCAGCACCTTCGGGCCAGATGGTGACTACATCATCGTCAACCAGTTCTTCACTGATGGTAGCCTCAAGCCGGGGCTGAGTAAGGTCAACTTTGATGGCGAAAGCAACTTTAGCTGGCCAGAACCGATCGATATCCTTAAGTACGACAATAGAGGGGGTGCCGTCAACGTCTCGATGTCAGCAGATGGGCAGCGCATGTACATGTCTATGCAGGGTGCACGGTCTCGTGGCAACCACGATATCTACTACAGTGCTAAGCTAACGGACAACATCTATGGCGAACCACAAAATATATCGGCGGTCAATACGCCGTACCGGGAGTCTACACCATTTATCAGCAAAGACGGACAGCGTCTATACTTCGCTAGTGATCGTCCGGGCGGCTACGGCGGTATGGACATCTACGTATGCGACCGTACCGGGTCAGGTTCGGATGACTGGTCGGAGCCTTTTCGGCTGATGGCACCGCTCAACAGTAAGTACGACGACACCCACCCCTATGTAGCGGAGGATGAGAATACCATGCTCTTTAATAGCAATAGGCTGGGGTCTATGGATATATTTCGCTCCAAGGTCAATCGCGACAGTGTCCTCACAGAGCAGATAGAAATACGCCTCAGGGTCCTAGACCATGATGGTCAGCCTGTCGCCGGTGAGATCACATGGACGCAAGCTTATGACTACGTACCCGCCTTTACAGGATTCTTTAAGCCTAGAGATGGCCACTACAGCTATATCATCGAGCAGAATATCCCGCATGTCTTTTTTGCAAAAAGAAGAAACCGCATGTCACAGCGTGCTATCATAGACCCACAAGAGTTGCTGGAGGCTGGCGTCAAGGTATTTGATGTAGACCTCTACCTAGACCTCAATGGCAAGGAGATCGTAAGCTCTATCGCTGGGGACATATCCGTACTCACCACCAAGGACTACCCCATCGAAGATGTAGATGTCCCCGATGCACCTCATTCAGAAGAAGTCGCTGCTACACCTACCACACCACAGCGCTACGAGTACGATGATATCGACGCGAGTATCCTCGATGTCGATGGTATGCATACGATACTGCTGCGCAATATCTACTTTACCCGTGGACAGTCGCGAGTCTTACCGAGTAGCTACAGGATGCTACGCAAGCTAGCGAGGGTCCTGGTCGAGAATCCTGGTGCCGTAGTACAGATTGAGGGCCACACCGACAATATAGGTGATGCCAAGGCCCTCAGGCAGCTATCGCGAGACAGGGCCAATAGTATACGAGAGTACCTGATCGATCACGAGGTCGACCCTGCTGCTGTAACCGCCATAGGCTTTGGCAAGGACCACCCCCTCAATGGTAACGAAAACGAAAGAGAGCGAAAACGAAACCGCCGAGTAGAGATCCGTGTCTTAAAAGGCGGACAAGGCAAATCAAACTAAATGCCCAAAAAGAAAATCGTTGTTACTGGTGCTAATGGTCAGGTAGGTCAGTCCCTGGCTCAGCTGCGGGATGCCTACGACTACAACTTCTACTTCCTCGACAGCAAGGCGCTGGATGTAGGCGATGCCGAGAAGTGTATCACCGTCTTACAAAAGATCAAACCCGACTACGTAATTAATGCCGCAGCCTATACCGCTGTAGATCGTGCGGAGGAGGAGGTCGAGGCGGCTATGAAGGTCAATCATGATGCCCTAACTTATATCACGGATGCCCTCACCTACATAGGAGGACGTCTAGTACACTACAGCACCGACTATGTCTATGGCGGTCAGGCCTCACAGCCTATCTCGGAGAATGCACCGACAAGACCGCAGAGTGCCTACGGCCGCAGCAAGCTATACGGTGACCAGGCGGCCATCAGCTCGGCTATACCCACACTGATACTGCGTACCGCATGGGTGTACAGCCCCTACGGTCACAACTTCTTAAAGACCATGCTCCGCCTAGCCGAGGAGAGAGACAGCATCCGTGTGGTCAACGACCAGCGTGGCACTCCCACCTATGCGCCAGACCTCGCCCGCGCCTCGATGGACATCATACGTCAAGTAGATCATGGCGAGGTAGAGCTCCCAATATTTAACGGTATCTATCACTGTACCAATGGAGGTGACTGCACGTGGTATGATTTTGCAAAAGAAATCTATAAGCAAGCAGGCATCGACATGCAAGTGGAGCCCGTGGACAGCTCGGCCTACCCTACACTGGCGACACGACCTAGGTACAGCGTACTGGACAATAGTCGTCTAGCGTGGGCCTTTGGCATCACCCTACCACCGTGGCAAGATAGTGTGGCGAAATGTCTGCAAGTATTAAACCCATAGGTTTGTCTCGTTGTAAAAGGTAGCAAGCGCTTATCTTACAGCTTTAATCATAAGTTATACCTAGTGATCATCAAGTCTAGTGTCCTGCGGCGGTTAGTAATGTTATGTGTGGGAGTACTCGCTACCCTCTCGCTCTGGGCAACACACAACAGAGCTGGTGAGATCACCTACGAGCAAATCGACGACCTGACGATCAGGATCAAGATCACGACATACACACAGACCAGCAGTGTAGCTGCCGATAGAGACAGCCTCCTGGTATTCTGGGGTGACGGTACATCGGAGTATGTCTTTAGGACCAATGGTAGTGGCAATGGGGTACCTTTAGAAAACAACATCAAGCTCAACATCTACGAGGCTAACCACACCTACCCTGCAAGGGCCACCTATACGGTAGGCTTTATGGATAGAAATCGAGTAGCCAATATCCTCAACGTCAATGCTCCCAATAGTATCGAGGTACCCTTCTATGTGCAGACGACATTTACGTTTCTGAGCTCGCAGTTTCAGGGTAGGAATAGTAGTGCTCAACTGCTGCAGCCTCCGGTAGATATCGCCTGTGTAGGGCAGCCATACATACATAACCCCAATGCCTATGACATAGACGGTGACAGCCTAGCCTATCGACTAGGTATACCTGCTATGACGGCGGATATGAATGTACCGGTCTACCAGTTCCCCGACCAGATCGTCCCCGGCCCTACCAATAACATATCGCTGGACCCTATCACGGGGGACTTTGTCTGGGATAATCCCAAGCTGATCGGCCAATACAACATTGCCATCATCATCGACGAATATCGCAACGGCCAGCTGATCAATAGCATCGTACGGGATATGCAGATCCGGGTAGAAAACTGTATCAAAGAGTCTGAGGTCAATAGGCCACCCTCCATCGATGCACCCACGGAGATATGTGTGATAGCTGGTGAAACGATAGAGGTCAATATACCGATCGGCGACCCTAATGTAGCGAGCCTAGTACAGGTATCAGCTACAGGGGGTCCCTTCTTGCAGGCCGTATCGCCAGCGACATTTACCACGCCTAATCAAGACTACGCCGCCGTACCGTCTATCAGCACGTTTAGGTGGGAGACGACCTGCGAGCATGTATCTAAGTTCGGCTACCAGGTCATCTTTAAGGCCCAGGATCTATTCTGCGACGAGCCCAGCCTCACCACCCTGCACACCTTACAGATCAAGGTCGTGGCACCACCACCAGAAAACCTGGAGAGCGAGAGTGCCAGCGGCGGCATAGCCCTCACCTGGGACCTACCCTATGACTGTATGAATGAGAGCGAAGGACGGTTCAGAGGATTCAGCGTATGGCGCAAGTTGAGTACCGGCATTATCGATGTAGACAGCTGTGGTCCTAGCCTAGATGGTAGCGACTACAGCATCATAGAGTTTATCACCAATGATAACAACGGCATCTCCTACACCTACCTTGATACGGAGGTGGAGGCTGGCGAGACCTACTGCTACCGCGTACAGGCTGAGCTCGCCAGTGCGACCTCGAGTGGGCAGCTATTTAACTTTGTTGAGAGCTTACCGAGCAATGAGACCTGCCGCCAGCTCAACCGAGACCTGCCGCTCATCACCGAGGTCAGCGTAATGACAACAGATATCGTATCAGGCAGCATCGACGTATCCTACCTTACCCCGCTCGTAGCAGAGCTAGACACCGTGGTCAATCCTGGCCCGTATCGCTTTGATATATTGCGGTCACCAGATGGTACTAACTATCAGGTGATACCCAGTGCTAGCACTACACTCAACGTACTCATAGACGGAGAGCTGATCACCTATACCGACACTGGGCTAGACACTAGAGACTTACAGTACTTCTATCGTATAGAGCTGAGTACTGGTGCGGGCGGTGACTTATATGGATCGAGTGTGCCAGCGAGCAGCCCATTCTTATCCCTACTACCCTCTGATCGAAGTATCACACTATCGGTCGATGTCGATGTGCCTTGGTCCAATTTTGTCTTCGACATATTTAGAAGAGATCCTGGATCAGCCTCGCTAGATAGCATCACCAGCACCACTACGCCTAGCTACAGGGATGTACTACTGACCAATGGAGAGACCTACTGCTACGTCGTACGGACGAGGGGCAGCTATGGCCTAGAGGATGTACCATCGCCCCTGCTCAACCTCAGTCAAGAGGTCTGTGCTGTACCGGAGGATGACCAGCCCCCCTGTCCTCCCGTACTCGTCGTAGAGTCGGTCTGTGACATGGAGATCAATGGTATAGACCTAGACGATCTCTTTAACACCCTATCGTGGAATAATCCAGACGAAGACTGCAATCTATCAGACGACATCGCTGGCTACAATATCTACTACTCCCCCTTCGAGGATGAGGACAAAGAGCTGATCGCTGTGGCCGATGACGAGGACTTCATCACCTATGTGCACAACCTAGACGGTACCGTCGCTGGCTGCTACGAGGTGACCGCCTATGACCTCAATGGCAACGAGAGTATGGCTAGCAATGAGGTATGCATCGACAATTGCCCCGCCTATGAACTGCCTAATACGTTTACCCCGAATGGTGATATCTCCAATGACCTATTCGTACCTAGAGTCAATAGATTTATCGATGAGATCGATCTCAAGGTCTACAATCGCTGGGGCAATCTAGTATACGAGACGACAGACCCGTCTATCAACTGGGACGGTAATACTAGCGGTGGAGCACAACTAGCAGAGGGTGTTTACTATTATACCTGTCGAGTAGTTGAGAGTCGAGTATTTGGCTCTGGCGAACAGCAGCGACTACTACGCGGTAACATCACCATCATCAGATAAGCATACAGCCATGTTTACAGGTATCGTAGAGGCCACCGGCACCGTCCAGGCCATCGAGACAGAAGGGACCAACATACACTTCACTATAGCCACGGCACTAGCCCGCGAGGCATACATCGACCAGAGTATAGCCCATAATGGAGTCTGCCTCAC
>CAYMFD010000053.1:8986-13768 GCA_964389475.1 uncultured Saprospiraceae bacterium | reverse complement strand
GTCGACCCAGACGAAACCTCCTTTGGCGTGGCGATCATCCCATATACCTACGAGCACACAACGTTTAAGGACTTGCGAGAGGGCAGTATCGTCAATATAGAGTACGATGTACTGGGCAAGTATGTGAGTCGCTACATCGGCGCCTACCTGCCTTCGTAGACTCACAGCTGACAGTCAAGTATAGACCAACTAGGAGGTACAAGAAGGTCCAGACAGCACTAGTCGGACTACCTCTAAACTATCCAAATAAGGGCATCAATGCGCCACCTCAATCCTATCTTCGACAAGTACGATTTTGCTAGTAAGCGTAGCGATCATACTATGACAGCCACTTCACCTGTGCTCGCAAATCACAATTAGTTCGTTTTTTGTCATCCTTTATCGTACTTTTATTTTTCTGTGTGCCAATCTCAGGCCTGCCTACCCTATAAAATATGGGTAAGTAGATCTACTGATTGCGAACCAACACTAGATGAGATAATAGCGCCAATGAATACTACTGCATTCCGCAGATACACCAGTCTGCTTATTTTTATCTGCCTGAGTACTTGGTCGACTGCCGTACTTGCTCAACAGAAGATTGACGGTCGCATACTGGACGCCAACACGGGAGACCCTCTGATCGGTGCCAATGTCGAAATAGCGGGTACCACGATAGGTACCACCACAGACTATGATGGCTACTTTGAGTTGACTGGAGAGATGACCTTTCCCATCAATCTCATCTCCACCTACCTAGGATACGAAGAGACTACCACCCCACTCGCTGCTGCTACAGCTGACCTAGTCATCAAGATGAGTGAGAGCTCTGTGACGGTTGACGTTATCGAGGTTAAGGCTGCAAGGGTAAGTGACGAAAGGAAGAAATCTCCCCTAACCGTAGAGGCTCTGGATGCTCTGGCGATTAAAGAGACATCATCACAAGACTTTTACTCAGGCCTAGGTCAGCTGAAAGGGGTTGATCTGACGACAGCCAGTCTCGGCTTTACCGTTATCAATACAAGAGGCTTCAACAGTACGAGCCCAGTCCGATCACTGCAGATCATAGACGGTGTAGATAATCAGTCACCAGGCCTTAATTTTTCTTTGGGAAATTTCCTAGGAGCATCCGAACTTGATATACAAAAGGCAGAGCTGATAGTAGGTGCCTCTTCCGCTTTTTACGGTCCCAATGCCTTTAATGGAGTACTAAGCATGGAGACTAAAAATCCCTTCTTTAATAAGGGCCTTGCTGGATCTATCAAGATCGGAGAAAGGGATCTATTGAATACCGCCGTTCGCTGGGCAGACTCGTGGAATAATAAAGATGGCAATGCATGGATGGCTGCTAAGGTTAATCTATTCTACCTATCTGCCTTTGACTGGGTGGCCAATAATTTTGATCCTATCAGTGATAGTGAAGGTACTCCAGTCTTTGACCCCGCAGTAAACCCTGGCAGGGCGGATGCAGTCAATATATACGGTGACGAATCTTCACAGACATTTTCCTCCTTGTTTGATCAAAATGCTGGCTTAAATAAATTTCACCGGACGGGATACGAGGAGATAGATCTGGTAGACTATAACACCGAAAACATCAAGGCGGGTGTGGCTTTTCATTTTCGGCTACAGCCTAGTAAGGACTATGATTCTCCTGAGCTAATCGTAGCTAGCAACTATGGTAATGGTACCACGGTATACCAAGGCGACAATAGGTTTAGCCTCAGAAACATCAACTTCTGGCAAAACAGAATAGAGCTGAGAAAAAAGGACAAGTACTTCATCAGAGCTTATGCCACCAATGAAGATGCTGGCAATAGTTACGATCCATACTTCACAGCGCTACGTATACAAGAAACTGCCGCTACAGACGAAAACTGGGCCAACGCTTACCGACGCTGGTGGACCGGTGGCAATTTGGGCAATGTCTTTAACCGCATGAAAGACCTCGGCTACCCTGCTGACGATGTAGAAGGGCAGATCCTGTGGCAACAGCAGAATGCAGACAGTCTAGCGGTTTGGCACAGACAGGCTGCGGCATTTGCTAATAGTGGTGAGGGCCAAGATATTGACGGAGCTCTGCCACAACCTGGTACCGCTATATTCGACTCTCTGTTCAACGCATTTACAAGTCGAAAAAACAATGAAGCAGAGAATGGTACTATGTTCTCTGATCGATCAGCGCTGTATCACCTACACGGGGAGTATACACTAGACATCGATGGACTCAAGGATGTAAGAATCGGTGCCAATGGTAGACTTTATAGACCCAATAGTGAGGGCACAATTTTTGATGACGAATTTGAGCGAATTAGCCTTTTCGAATATGGGATATACGCAGGTGCCAGCAAGGATGTCAGCGACTTCACTTTCTCCGCTGCCATCAGAATGGATAAAAACCAGAATTTTAACCACCTCTTTAGCCCAGCTGCATCGGTTGTATGGAATCCAAATGAGACTAACTTCTTTCGACTATCCTTCTCGTCAGCCATACGTAACCCCACACTATCAGACCAATACCTCAACCTCAACGTTGGGCCAGCGACACTGCTAGGTAATTTAGAAGGCTATGAGAACTTGGTAACCTTTGACTCCTTTGAGGCTAATGCCTCTGACCCCAATGTACCTTTCGACTTTGTAGACGTCAATCCCGTCGTCCCTGAAAAAGTACAAACTCTAGAAATTGGTTATCGCACATCTATAGGTAATAGCCTCTTCCTAGATGCGAGTTACTATTATAACATCTATGATGACTTCTTAGGTTTTAACATACTTCTAGATGTACCCTTCGATACTGTAGAGATCATCGGTTTACCACCATTCGTATCCGCCAATCTTTTTGAAGCTGAGGTATTCCGGATCTCGGCCAATAGTAACGAGCAAGTGACTACTCAAGGGTTTGCGTTAGGTGCAAATTACTACTTTGCTAACTACTACAGCCTCTCTGGTAACTATAGCTGGAATCGACTTAATACGGCGGTAGAGGATAACATCGTACCCGCATTTAACACCCCAGAACACAAGTTTAATGTGGGACTAGGGGGCCGTAACATCCCGCTGGGTAATAGCCGCGATATTACTTATGGATGGAATATAAACTACAAGTGGATAGAAGGGTTTATATTTGAGGGCTCCCCCCAATTTACTGGTTTTATTCCGTCGTACGACATGCTAGATGCTCAAGTTAACGTGGCATTCAGCAAGATAAATACGACCATTAAGGTAGGGGCATCTAACATTATGGACAACCGCCAGTTTCAAGTTTACGGCGGTCCTCGTATTGGTAGGATGGCTTATATCTCTGCGACATATGACTTTAAGAAGAAAATTTAATACCATCATTATTCACTAAATGACGTAATTTATGAAAAGACTTACACAGTATGCGTTGACCCTTGCTTTGGGTCTTTTATTTGTTAACCAAGTAGATGCACAGCGTAGATACCTTGAGCCATCTTTCGGTGTAGAGACCTCTGACGTTCAATTCGCAGGTACAAACTTTACCGTCCTGCCATGGATCGCAGCTGCACAACAGGGTGTTGCGGGTAATACAGCAAGACAACCGCTACCCTACCTACTATTCGAGCCTGCGGGCGACACAGAGACAGAACGACCACTGATCATCTACATGCATACAGGAAACTTCTTCCCATTCCCGTTAAACGGATCATGTAGTGGTACAATTACAGACTCTACTAACATTGCGATGGCTGGTAGACTAGCTAGTATGGGATATGTAGTAGCGCTGGCAAGTTACCGCCAGGGATGGTTACCTACACACCCACAGGAACTTGTAAGGAGGTTCTCTCTAATCAATGGAGCTTATAGAGGTGTACAAGATGTCAATACGTACATCCGCCACTTTAAAGCTACATCAGACGTAGTAGGTATCGACCCTGACAAAATAGTCGTTTGGGGACAAGGTACAGGTGGTTACTTATCTCTAGCTACTGCCTACCTCAACCAGTACGAAGAAATACTACAAACCAGCGACCCCAACAAATTTTTGCTCCCTAACCCAACTGGTGGAACGATACCTATGATTATCCCTGCCTACAACGGTGATATAGGTGGTATCGGTGATATAGGTAATGGCCCAGGCCATATAGGTCTAGTAGATACTACGTACAGTGCGGTGAGTAGCCTCCCTGTAGGTGATACACTATTTACACCTAACTATGAGACACTTACTGATATCAACGATGATTTTGCACTAGCAGTAAACACTGGAGGAGCACTAGGAGATAGTACTTGGATGAGTGCTGGTGAGGTACCGATTATCTCAGTACACACTACATTTGACCCATTTGCTCCGTACGAAACAGACGTACTACTCGTACCCACGGCGACGGGCCCTCAGCCTGTAGTAGAAGTATCAGGATCATACGATGTACAGCGTATTGCTACTCGTTTAGGCCTTAATGATATTTTCAATACGATCCCTGCAGGTAATGATCCTATCGGCGATGCCATCAATCCAGAATTTCCAGGTTTGTTCGCTATCAACTCTGTTAATGGAGCCCAAGAGCAGAGTGCACCATGGGAGTGGGTTAATCCTGATACACCAGGTTTGATCCCTGACGACTGTCCTACGGATAGAGAATTTGCGCTTACAGTTATTGACAGCATTATCATGTTCTATGCACCTAGAGCATGTGTGGCACTAGATCTCGCTTGTGATTTTACCGTATCTACTACAGAGATCAACCTCGACGCTGGTGACATGACCATAGCACCTAACCCTGCTGCAGAGAGCTTTGTAATCACTACTGAGAACCACTCACTAGAGGCAGTAACCGTATA
>CAYMFD010000053.1:7047-8886 GCA_964389475.1 uncultured Saprospiraceae bacterium | reverse complement strand
GCACGTTAAAGGATATGATTGCATTGATCTCAGAAAACACTTGATACATCCATCAGTCGATCGACAAAAACAGGCACCTGATCAGGCATCAAGACAATGGTCAATAGTAGTCCGAAGATAGCGCCGTAAAAGTGGGCATCGTGACCGATATTATCATTTGAGTTTTTGCTGGCCCAAGAGCTATATACCAAGTACAATACAGCAAAAACGATAGCCGGACATGGTATCACGAACATAATACCTAGCATCGACCACGGGTAAAACAGTACATAAGCGAACAGAATACCTGAAACAGCACCACTAGCCCCTATTGCTGCATAACTACGATCCTCTGTATGCTTAAAGTGGGTAGGTATATTGGCGGCGACTATAGTAACGAGATAGAGGACTACAAAGGCAAACCTACCGCCCGTATCACCCAGTTGACTGAGGTAGAGCCGCTCTACCACACTGCCGAACTCATACAAGACGTACATATTGAGCAATAAATGCATAAGGCTACCATGGACGAATCCCGAGGACAGCAGCCTGTAATACTCTCCATCTTGCGACTCCGTGTAGGGGTGGTGCATCAACTGCCTAAAAGTCGACTGATCCTGAAATGCCCGATAAGAAATGAGGCAGGTGATAGCGATAATGACGCCGGTAATGGTAATCATGGATTGTGGTATTTTTCGTTGCGTATGATGGTAAAACCGCGGTATAACTGCTCTACGAAAAACAGCCGGATCATCTGATGGGAGAGAGTCATCGTAGACATCGTCAAGGTACTATTAGCTCGTGCTCGCATAGCCTCATCGAAGCCATAGGCACCACCGATCACGAAGACAAGGCGCCTAGTACGCTGTACCATATGCCGCTCTAGGTAGCCCGCAAAACTCTCGCTTGTATACGGCTTGCCTAGCTCATCTAACAATACGACTGTATCATCCATGCTGATCTGGCTCAAGAATGCCTTACCCTCATCAGCTAGTAGTCTAGCCCTATCCTTGACGACCTTGACATCCTTAATGACCTGTAACTCGAAGTTGCAGTAGTGGCCTAGACGCTTGGTGTAGACCTCTATGCCGTCTCGGAGGTATCGCTCAGAGGTCTTACCGATACAAAGTAATTTGACCTTCATGATCGACGCTTATACGATGGACTATTACGGCTCATATCTATCATTTGAAGGTATTAAAATGCGATTGTTGTCAACTGCGGCGTCTGTCATACTATTACGTCCTCCTAGCTACATTGGCTAGACTACGGTCGCCTCACACCCGTGCTTGGTGGCTGTAGGCATAGTATCGAGCTGCCTCTACGATCGAGTCTTGATATAGCAGTCGATACCCTTAGTCTTGAGCGACCTGACCATCCTCGTTACGCTGTCGTAGTCATCAGACTGGTAAGCACAGACGACGTGGAGGTTCTTGTTATCAAACTGTACCACCTTCGCTCCATCGAAACCCTGACTCTTGAGCTTATTGACGGACTTAACGGCATTATCTCTCACAGCAAAACTACCAGCGACTACCAGGTACTTACCTGATGACGTAGCGCTGCTTGTAGGCGTTGTCGGTTTCTTGGCTGGTTTGGGCTTGGGCTGGACCTTCGTTTTCTTCTTAGGCTTAGTAACGACGATGGGGCGAACCTCTTCCTCACTAGTAAGTGGCTTCTCGAGCTCCTCATCGACAGCGGTGTAGTCTATCGCCCCGCTACTCGGCGTCTCCCCGGCATCGTCATCCCTACCCTCCTCGGGATCAGATACCACGACGTCCACTGCCTCTCCATCAGAGAATATATCATACTCCTCCCCTGACTCGACGAGACCTACCTCTCCTACGTTGTCACTATCGG
>CAYMFD010000053.1:0-6947 GCA_964389475.1 uncultured Saprospiraceae bacterium | reverse complement strand
TTCATCCGTCTATCGTTTATCACGTTTTACTTGACCTATAGTCAATAGGTATATTGATAGTACTCGGCTCAAGAGTGCCAGGCTAGATATTGCGTCTAGTCTGGTTTTTTGTTGTTAATTGATTCTTGAATACGGTCGAATTTGACTGTCCATTTGTAGGTATTGATTGGGGTTACGATTGCAGACCGAAAGACCTAGGTAAGTGCTGTCGTGGTTGCACCCGCTGTGCTATAAACACGGATCAAATCCTATGTCAATCTATTACATCTAATGGTCGATAGTAGTACATACGGCGACTCCATCGATGATCGACAATACCTCGTAGAGGTCCATATTACCCCTCTCCCATTACTACATATATGATTACCTTAGCGGCGGCAGTAAATAGGTCAAGAGTATGAGTCAATTTGTAGTTTCAGCAAGGAAATACAGACCCTCCACCTTCAGTGAGGTGATCGGGCAGAACCATATTGCCAAAACTCTAACCAATGCCCTGGAGACCAATCAGCTAGCACACGCCTTCCTATTCTGTGGGCCGCGAGGTGTGGGTAAGACGACCTGCGCCAGGATACTCGCCAAGGTCCTCAACTGCGAAGACCTACAAGACGCAGCAACGCCATGTAACACATGCAGCTCCTGTACGGCTTTTAACAACAACGCCTCTTTTAATATCATCGAGCTCGACGCTGCGTCTAACAATAGTGTCAATGACATGCGTAACCTCATCGAGCAGGTACGGTTTCAGCCACAACAGGGCAAGTACAAGATCTTCATCATTGATGAGGTCCACATGCTGTCGACGCAGGCATTTAATGCCTTTCTCAAGACACTAGAGGAGCCACCTGACTATGGTATATTCATCCTAGCGACTACCGAGAAACACAAGATCATACCGACGATACTGAGTCGGTGCCAGATCTTTGACTTTAAGCGGATACAAGTAGAGGACATCGTCTCTCAACTGCAGTCGATCACTGCTGCAGAGAACCGTACCGCTGAGTATGAGGCCCTATATACTATAGCACAAAAGGCAGATGGCGCCATGCGTGATGCCCTATCTATCTATGATAAGATCGCTAGTGGATCAGGCCAGACAATCACCTACAAGGATGTTATCGACAACCTCAACATCCTCGACTACGACTACTACTTCAGGATAGTAGATGCCTGTCTACACCAAGACCTCTCGCAGGTTATGCTCATCCTAGATGACACGATCAGTAAGGGATTTGATGTGGAGCAGACGATGCAAGGCCTCAGTGAGCACTTCCGGGATCTGATGGTTGCCAAAACCCCTGAAACGGTACAACTTCTTAATACGACCAAGGCCCTGCGCCAGCGATACCTAGATCAGGCGAGTCTATGCTCTACGGCGTTCCTACTATCAAGTCTCAATGTCCTCAACCAGGCCGATGTCCACTTCCCGAGGGCTAAGAATAAGCGCCTGCATGTCGAGATAGCCCTGAGTAAGATATCCTACATCAGCACGCGGGTATCAACTGGACTACTCGAGGAAAAAAAAACTCCAGTAGCGAACGATAGTCCCGCACCTGCTGCTAAGCAACCGCTGCCTACTACCCAGGAATCTACTACACCCACAACCGTAGAGCCTACTACTCCAGTAGATAGAGCTACACCACCAGAGCCAGCCGTCAGCGAGGTCAAGGCACCGGCACCTAGTCCGCAACCGCCAGTACCTACCCCAGCACCTACTCCCGAGGGTGCGGCTACACCGGAGCAGAAAGAAACGACAGAAGCAACGGGCCCAGTCACCATAGAGCGATCTACACCGGCCAGTGATCAGGTGATCAATACACCACAGATCAGCAGTACGGCTGACCTCCTCAAGCAGGTCAAAGAGATCGAACGACAGCAACTCGAGCTTAAGAAAAACCTCAGTAAAGAGACCATAGAAAAGATCTGGAACAACTACCTCGAAAACTCCGAAAGCAAAAACGTAGTTACTGCTCTCAGCCAGGCCTTGCTAACCTATAGTGGCAAAGAGGTAAAGCTGACCGTGCCAAGTGCCTTCAACAAGGATATCATACAGCAGGAGGTCACCTTACTCGACCAGATAAGGCATGAAACAGGTACCCCTGACCTCAAGTTTATCATCGAGGTGGACAAGGCTCACTTCCCCGACTACGAACAGTTGAAACCAAAGACTCTTCTCACCAATAAGGAAAAGTATCAAATCATGAAGGAGAAAAATCCCCTCATCGATGAGCTACGAGATCGGTTTATGTTGGAGGTAGATCAATAGTTGGATGGTTGGATAGTTTATTGGTTGATTAGGTTTATAGGTTAGTAGGTTAATGGGCACATGCTGGTCATTGAGCAGCGTATATCTATAGACCATGTTAGCGAAGTAGCGAATCGACAAATCAGCAGATTACCTAGCAAGCGCTTAAGCGCATAGCAGCCTACCCCTTGTGTCGCTCCCAGTAGTTTTGGTCTTCTACCTCGTCTACGAGTAGGTTGTAGTTGATGTATCGCAGCGGAGAGATGTCACCAGACTCAATAGCCTCCTTGACTGCACAGCCTGGCTCATTGCGGTGGGTACAATTATTAAAGCGGCAGTCATCGCTAAGGCGAAAAAACTCCTTAAAGTTATGGGCTACATCCATCACCTCGAGGTGGTTGAAGGCTAGTGTCTTGATACCTGGTGTATCTATAATCGATCCTCCAAAGGACAGGTGGTACATTTCGGCAAAAGTAGTAGTGTGCTGGCCCTTGCCCGAGTAGTCGGAGATATCGCCAGTACGTAGGTCTAGGTTGGGCTCTATCGCATTGACGATCGTAGACTTACCGACACCACTCTGGCCGACGATCAGCGTAATCTTATCCGTCAAGATATCCTTAAGCTCTGCGAGACCCTGGTCTTCTGTCGCTGAGACGAGTACTACTTGGTAGCCGATATCGACATATAGGCTATGTAGCTCTTGGTAGGTAGCAGCAGCCTGCTGGTCGTGGAGGTCTGCCTTGTTAAACACTATGATGGCCGGTATATCATAGGGCTCTGTCATGAGTAAGAATCGATCTATAAAGCCCTGCTTGAGCTTGGGCTCGACCATGGTGACGATGAGCATCGCCTGATCCACATTACTAGCTAGCAGGTGTACGTGGTGTCGCTTGCGGGGAGAGGATCGTACGACGTAGTTATTGCGAGGCTTTATTTCGACTATAGTCCCGGCATCCTCATAGTCGCTCACCTTGACGACAACCTTATCACCGACGGCTATGGGATTAGTCACCTTGAGGCCGTCTAGCCTAAACCGCCCTTTGATACGACTCTTATAGATGACACCATCTGCAGCCTCCACATCGTACCAGCTGCCTGTACTTTTGATAACGGTACCCTCTAGAGTATCCTGTTTACTCATACGCTTGTTCTTGCATGATCACAAGGTAGTAACTACGCTTTCTATTTCTTGATAACTCGGATCTAAGGTTAATAAAACCGAGTGTGGACAGAATGTTGTATCAGCCTAAGTCAATCAAGTAGGAAGTAATACTGCAGTAACGAATATCAATGTAGATGTAGCAGAATACTCCAATCGGGAAACCTATACCAGAGGACGACCAGCATAGGCATGCACCACGGCTGAGATATCCATAAGTAGGTCTGGTGACTGCTCTACAGCATTGCCCACGACGATCATATCTGCTCCGGCAGCGATCACTCGCTCTGCCTCCCGAGCATCACGTATGCCACCACCTACGATCAATGGCACATCTACCTGAGCCGCCACCTTGCTGATCATCGCTGATGTGATAGGATGCAGAGCACCACTACCAGCATCCATATAGATGGTCTTGAGGCCTAGCATCTCACCTGCCATCGCTGTACACTGAGCGATATCGACCTTGTCACGCGGTATGGGTCGAGTATTACTCATATATGATACAGCTGTCTCTACACCGCCGTCGATAATCATATAACCCGTGGGTAACACCTCCAGACCAGCCCGTCGGATCCTAGGAGCTGCCTGCACATGACTGCCTATGAGTAAGTCTGGGTTGCGACCACTGATGAGGGATAGTAGTAAGATAGCATCTGCAAGTGGGTGTACCTGCATGGTACTACCTGGGAAAAGTACTATCGGTATCCTACTCTGTGTCTTGAGCTTGGTAAGCACCTCGGTCATGACATCCTGCACGAGCAGGCTACCACCGACCAGCCAGTAGTCTACGTGAGCGGCATTGCCCAACTCGATCACACGGTCCAGTTGTCCGATCTTATCCTGATCAGGATCGATCAGCACAGCAAACTTCTTATTACCCGATTGTTTGGCCTCGTGGAGTGATGAGTGGATAGGTTGCATGGCGCTAAGATAGTAAGTGTCTATCGATTACTGCCACTCCCACGTATCGATCATATGCTGGACGTCCTCAATCACATATTTATAAATAGGTGCCATACTATCTGGTGCCACCTGAGTATTGAAGTATAGACTGGCCCTAAAGAAGTGCTGCGTCGTATCTGTCACGTAGTATTGATAAGGCGTCGCCACGGGCCCCTTGATGTTAAATGCTAGGCCACTGACGCCTTGGTCGTTCTGTATGACGGCCTCCTCTCTGTAGTTGGCCTTGGTATTGTGCTTCCCTACGATCTTAAAGGCATCTCGTATCACCTTGTTAAATGCCAGCTCTGACTCAACGGGTACATAGCTACTATAGAGGGTGCCATTAAAGGCGGGTATCTCTAAGTTGAACCAGCAAGCACTGTTATAGCTATCATCGAATACATAGTCACCCTGTGATACCTCAGCATATGCCGGATACTCAAAGGTGAAAGGGCAGCCATCTTGCTCAAAGATCTTGTAGTCCCTGTCCGGATAGTCGACCCGTGGAAACATCCGAGGCTTAGGCGTATAAATGGGGTCATCACAGGCCTGTAGACCACAGGCGCAGATGACACTAAGTACGAGTAATCTTAACATTGATCTTTTCAATTCTACGCTTGGTTACACTTACGATCTTAAACTCTATATCCTTGTAAATAATCTTTCGCTCAGGCTTGGGTATGGCGCCTGTACCTTCTAGGATGAGGCCTGCGAGGCTGTCTGCCTCTCCTCTGATCTCATCAAAGTAGGTCGTATCCTTGCCTATGACCTTGCATACGTCATTGACCATACTCTTGCCTTCGAATACAAAGTTACCAGGGCCGATCTGTACGTACTCGATATCCTCTAGCTCATCGAACTCATCTTTGATATCACCGACGACCTCCTCCATCACATCCTCTAGGGTGATCAGACCACTACTACCGCCATACTCATCCACTACGATGGCTATATGCGTACGTTTTTGCTGAAACTCTCTCAGTAACTCATCGATCTTTTTGCTCTCGGGTACGAATAAGGCGCCTTCTCGCACGAGGGTCTGCCACTCAAAATCCTTGGCTTCGGAGCTGTGGCCCAAGAGATCTTTGGCATATAGAATACCTACTACCGAGTCGAAATCGTCTTCAAAAACAGGAATACGACTATAGCCGCTAGCCCGTACGAGCTCCATCACCTCGTGATAAGAGGCCATCTTATCTAGGGCGACCACATCGACACGTGATCGCATGATCTGCTTGGCTGGCGTATCACCGAACTTGACGATACCCTTGAGTATGTCGACCTCTTGCTCTACATTCTGACCTTCGCTCACGCTGAGCTCTATGGCTCGATCGATATCTTCTCGGCTGGCCTGCGAGTTACCATTGTTGTGCTCTAGCCTACCCTCGATCCTATTGCTCCACCCTACTAGTATACGGCTGAATGGACCAAAAATGCTATTTAGAAAATCAAGCGGTATGGCCATACGCTTGGCAAAGCGCAGGTTATTGATATTGGCATAGATCTTAGGAGCCACCTCTCCAAAAAGAACCAAGAGAAAGGTAACACCGATTACGGTAATCGAAAAGTTGAAAATATTGCCGTACTGGAGGGCCGATAACCCACCTAGGTGCTGATATAGCCAGTCGCCGATAAATAGCAATGCATCCTGTCCCAGCATCTGCCGGATGAGGAAGTCAGATACGACAACGATGGCAATATTGATAAAGTTATTGCAGATCAGTATGGTGGCCAGCAAGGTCCTAGGCCGCTCATGCAGCTTGAGCAGTGTGGACGATGACCGATCCGTCTCGTCCTCGAGGTGGTGTAGGTCCTTGGGACCTAAGCCAAAAAATGCTACCTCAGAACCAGAGATAAGTCCACTACAAATAATGAGAATAACCAGTAACAACACGGCTAACCATATAGTCGAAGGCGCTGCTGCCAGTATGAATAGTGCGAGGTAGGACGAAGGGTCTGGGTCCAAAATGATGGATTTCGTGAGTAATGGGGTGACCTAAAATGGAAGGTCGGTCTCCCCTTCGGCCGGTGGCGTAGATACATTCTTGGCACCGGGCACCTCAGCAGGAGTTGCCATCGGGGTAAAATTACCGCCCATGGGATTTGCTGCTCCTGCACCCACCTGCTCTTGCTGTTCTCGTCGCTCAAGCGATCTTATGGAGAGTGCTCTCACCTTAGTAGTATATCGATCATTACCCGTTTGATCCTGCCACTTGTCTGTTTGTATCTTACCCTCGATATAGATGAGGTTCCCTTTCTTAAACTGGCGTTCTGCTCGCTCAGCGGCTGCACCCCAGAGTTCTACGTTGTGCCACTCCGTCTTCGTCTGCCACTCTCCCGCTCTATCCTTGTAATTTTCGTTAGTCGCTACGGCTAGTCGAGCTACGACGCCGCCACCTTCTAGGTGTCTTACTTCTGGATCTCGACCCAGATTACCGATTAGGGTTACCTTATTTATCATGACTCACAGATTTTACTCAAAGGTACGATGATTTTGTGGCTTGATTTGTTGATTTGTTGGAAGGTAATATTTGTCGATTTGTGTGATTTGTAGTATTCGCCTATTCGCTGTCGATGTGTTTATTAGCAGCTGAGGCAAAA
>CAYMFD010000052.1:0-24379 GCA_964389475.1 uncultured Saprospiraceae bacterium | reverse complement strand
AAAAAGTACTGTTAATCATATTTGTAGTTGCAATAAGTCATTGATCCCTACACCATTATGACGCAGAAACGTGACATTAAGTTTCGGTTTTAGGGGGGCTTAAATTAAATTAACTTCTGAGCTAGCACTGAACACAGCTTAATTACCTCATATTCAGCGTTTTAAGTATGTAAAATCGGGATTTAGTTGCACATTTTCCATTTTTATTAACCAAATATTATTGGCCATATATGGCAGAAGCAATCACAAATAGGGCAGACAACTATAGTCAGTGGTACAATGATATAGTACGAAAGGCTGGACTAGCAGAAAATAGTGCCGTTCGAGGATGTATGGTCATCAAGCCATACGGATTTGCCATATGGGAAAATATGAAAGCCCAGCTCGACACAATGTTTAAGGCGACGGGGCACCAGAATGCCTACTTCCCGTTACTAGTACCCAAGTCATTGTTCGAAGCCGAGGAGAAAAATGCGGAGGGGTTTGCCAAAGAGTGTGCCGTAGTGACACACTACCGTCTACAAAACGATCCAGACAACGAGGGCAAACTTAGGGTCGACCCAGAGGCTCGTCTAGAGGAGGAGCTAATCATAAGACCTACCTCGGAGGCCATCATATGGAATACGTACCGCAACTGGATACAGTCTTACCGAGACCTACCTATCCTCATCAATCAATGGGCCAATGTCATGCGGTGGGAGATGCGAACCAGAGCATTCTTACGTACAGCGGAGTTCTTGTGGCAAGAGGGTCACACAGCTCACGCTACCAAGGACGAGGCCATCGCTGAGGCAGAACTCATACATGAGGTCTACGCCAGATTTGCAGAAGACTACATGGCGATGCCCGTCATCAAAGGTCGTAAGACTGCCAGCGAGCGATTTGCCGGTGCGGACGATACCTTAACGATCGAGGCGCTGATGCAAGACGGCAAGGCACTACAGGCCGGTACCAGTCACTTCCTAGGCCAGAACTTTGCCAAGGCATTTGACGTCAAGTACCTCACCGATCAGAACAAAGAAGAGCTAGTATGGGCAACCAGCTGGGGAGTAAGTACGCGACTGATAGGTGGTCTCATCATGACCCACAGCGATGATGAGGGACTTGTGCTACCGCCTAAGCTGGCCCCGATACAGGTCGTCATCATACCGATACCTAAGCCCAACGACGATATCATGGTCGTCGCGACCAAGATCAAGGAAGAGCTCGAAGCAAGAGATATACGTGTCAAGATAGATACGGATGCCAAGAAACGACCTGGCTATAAATTCGCCGAGTACGAGATGAAGGGTGTACCGGTACGTATAGGCATAGGTAAGCGAGACCTAGATAAAGGCGTGGTAGAGATAGCCAGGCGCGACACCAAAGAGAAGACTACCCAGCCACTAGACGGTGTGATTGACTACGTAGATAACCTGCTGATCGAGATACAGGATAACCTGCTCAACCGCGCCAAGCAATACCGCACGGATCATACAACGTCCGTCGACAACTTTGACCAGTTTAAAGAAGTGCTAGAGACCAAGGGAGGATTCATCTCTGCACACTGGGACGGTACAGATGAGACGGAGCAAAAAATCAAGGCGGCTACTAAGGCCACGATACGCTGTATACCTATAGATGCCGTCGAAGAGGCAGGTAGCTGCGTTTTTTCTGGCAAACCAAGTACAAAAAGAGTCATCTTTGCTAAAGCGTACTAATACGTAGCCGATACTAATAACCAAAGAGAAAATAGAGACATATGTCATTCGAAGTAGAAGGAGTACTGCACAAGAAATACGAAACAGAAAACAAGTCTGACACCTTCCAGGCTCGCGAGTTCGTCATTAAGACAGACGGTAATTACCCACAGTTTGTCAAGTTTCAGCTCACACAAGATCGCTGTAGCTTAGTAGATGGCATGAACGAAGGCGAAGTCGTCAAGGTCTACTTTGACCTACGAGGCCGAGAGTGGCAAGGCAAGTACTTTACCAACCTCAATGCGTGGAAGCTAGAGAAGGGCAGCGCAACCGCTACACCTCCGCCACCTACAGCAGGAGGCAGCACGCAAGCACCACCTTCGGGCTTTGGCACTTTTGACGGGCCTGCACCTACCAAGCCTGCTGACTCGACGGAGACGGACTTCGACGACCTACCATTTTAATACGTCCTCAAAAGGAAACGATTGCCTAGCGTAAATAAAGCCCTGTCATGGATACAGCAATTTACGCTATCTAAGTCTGCCCGTGGTATAATAGCCCTACTACTCAGTGCTATCATCGCCTACCAGATATATACTCAGTATGCTACGCTGCGTGAGAGCCTGACGGATATGATCGGTCAGCTCTCGCCCTCAAGGCTAGGGGCACTATGCACTGTGGTCCTCCTTATGCCGGCTAATTGGCTGATGGAGGCTATCAAGTGGCGAGGACTGATCCCGCAGCCGCCCAGCAGATGGGCCGCTTACAGGGCGGTACTACTCGGCAACTCCGTAGGGCTCACCACTCCTGCTAATATCGGAGACTATGCCGGACGCCTATCCGTCCTCAATAAGGACCAATACCCAGCCGGACTAGCGGCTACACTAGTATCTAGTATCACTCAAAATGTCGTAAACGTCGCCATAGGCAGCATCGGTGCTCTCTACCTAATCGTACACCTAGAGTATACAGGCTTGTCAACTATATGGGTAGGAATAAGCATAGTGGCAGCCTCTATCGTCGGTCTAGGACTTATCTGGTATACGCAAAGCGAGAAGGTCAGAGAAAGTATCAGCCGCCTAGGTATTAAGTATCCTGTCGTAGCAAAAATCACTGCGCTTATAGACCAATTTGATCGTAGTCACATCGGTGCTACACTAGGTTACAGCAGCATCAGATACGTTATCTACTCCATACAGTACCTACTCGTCCTCTACGCAGTAGGCATACACCTGCCGCTGAGCCTATCCCTTGCTGGCATAGCGACTATATACTTGGTGCAAAGCGGTTTACCTCTACCACCTATGCTAGGACTACTAGCACGTGGAGAGACTGCCATACTTGTATGGGGAGCGGCGGCCGATGGTAATATCGTACCCATCCTAGTTGCTAGCTTCGGGCTATGGCTCATCAACCGAGCAGTAGCAGCGCTTGCGGGTCTTGCGTTTTGGTTTCAGAGTAGCCGTACCGAAACCACTAAATCGAAGTAGTATTTTGATATGCTGTAGCTCTAGACCGACCGGCATAAGCCATCAGCGCCTACAGCTTTCCACATCGTAGAAGCTATAACAGTACTAGACTATATACCCAGCTTACCCTTGACCTTAGTCAGTAGATCCTCTGACGGATCAGCATGTAGTAGCATACCCGTACTGATATCAAATATCATGGTGTAGCCCTCATCCTTACCGACGGTTTCGATGGCGACCTTTACCTTGTCAAGTATAGGCTCGATGAGCTCTTGACGCTTGACAGCGATCTGCTGTTGCATCTCTGTCTCGAACTGCTGTATCGACTGCTGCTGCTCTGCCAGTTTAGTCTCTCTCTCCTTGACCTGTACAGGAGCGAGCTGCTCTGCCTCACTCACGAGTTGCTGGTAGGCAGCCTCGAAGTCTTTGACCATCGTCTCACCACGAGCCATCAGCTGGTCCGTTAGTGTCTTGATCTCATTGTCAGCCTGTTGCATAGCGGGGTGGTCTACTAGTAGCTGCTGGCTGTCTATATATCCGTACTTCTGTGCAGTAAGTGATGAGACACTCAATGTCAGTGCTAAGGCAACAATTATAAAACTCTTGATCTTATTCATAACTCAATTATTCTTCTAGTATAATCTTGAGACGAAACTTACCCCTAATAAGTAGTTGAGTGGTGCAAATTTAACCCCATATTAAGTTTACGTGGTGCTACTCTGGCTCAAAACCTAAGACGATATTAAAGACTCCATAGTCTCTCCATCCAGTACCCTCAGGCAGGTCTCGATCTATACCAAAACCGTAGTTAAATCCTAGCAAACCAAACATCGGTAAGAATACCCGCATACCTACACCTGCAGATCGTCGCATATCAAAGGGATTGAATTGAGAGAAACTACCCCAAGAGTTACCACCTTGCAAGAAACTGGTAACGAATACCGTACTGTTAGGGTTAAGCGATATAGGGTATCGTAGCTCTACTGTAAACTTGTCAAAGACAGTACCACCTCCTAGGTTATTCTGCGGCAGTTCATTAGTCTCGTATCCTCTCAACGCGATGATGTCTCGACCTAGGATACCTACGTTCTGGTTGTTAAGACCGTCACCACCTACTTCGAATCGTTCGAAGGGCGAGATACCGATCTCACTATCATAGGCACCGAGTATACCGATTTTGGCCTGGGCCATGATGACCAGTTTGCCTACGATATTGAAGTACCATTCGGCATTGAAGTTCCACTTGTGGTACTCCAAGAATTCGAATCGGCGGCTGTTGATTTCGGAGTCAAATGCATTTTGTATCAAGGCATCTGATAGGGAGGCTCCAGGACCATTAATCTTAGTCAGTCGCTCTATGATATCAGCTTTCTCCTGCTCGGTAAGTACGAAGCTCCGCTCCCCTCTAAATAGAGAGTAAGGCGGCGTAAACTTGACTGAAAGTGAGACTCTAGATCCACGTCTAGGGAAGAGCGGGTCGGATATCGATGACCTCGTTATCGTCTGCGTAAGGGTAAAGTTCTTAAAGTTACCATCTGTAATGTTGATAAGCCGATTACTATTAGGATCGACTACTCGGAAATTACCAAATTCGTATTCGTTAAGCACGATGTTTTCCAGCGACAAGGTAGTTGACGAACTAAAGAAGTCATCCGGGAACTTGAGCTGTGTACCTAGTCCTACGAATCCACGATTGATCACTAGTTGACCCTGGCCTAGCAAGCGATAATCAAGGGCTGTACGTACGGCTCCTATCGTAAAGCTATTGGGCTTTTTGCCACCCAGCCATGGATCGGTAAATGAAAAGTTGAAGGACCTAAAGAATCGACTATTACTCTGTGCTCTTAGGCTCAGCTTCTGACCGTCACCCTGCGGTAGTGGCGACCATGTACTACGGTCTTTGATATTAGCTATACTAAAGTTGTTGAACGTCACACCCAGCGTACCGATCAGACCTTGAAAACCACCATAACCTGCAGACAGCTCTAGCTGATCACTAGGTCGCTCCTCGACACGGTATATGATATCAACAGTACCACGCTGCGGGTTGACAGGTGTCTGCATATCCATGGTCTCAGGATTGAAGTATCCTAAGTTGATCACCTCTCTCTGCGACCTGACGATATCTGCTCTACTAAACTTACTACCTGGGCGGGTACGTAGTATCCTCCTGATTACAGCCTCATTAGTCCTATCATTACCTTCTATCACTACATTCTCAATAGTGGCTTGAGCACCCTCGTAGATCTGCATCTCTATATCTACAGAATCGTTCTCGATGGCCACCTCTACAGGATTGACCTCAAAGAATAGGTAACCATCATCGAGGTAGAGACTAGATATGTCTCGGCCATCTTGGCTAAAGCGCAGGCGGCTCTCCAGTAACTCCGGATTGTAGACATCTCCTCTGAGGATACCCAGGATCTTGGACAGCTGCTGGTCAGAGTAGAGGCTGTTACCCTTCCACTTTATATCTCTGAAGAAATATCGATTGCCCTCATTGATGTCGATCTGTATGGCGAGGTTGCCATCCTCCTTACGATAGATGGAGTCTCCTAGGATGCGGGCATCTCTGAAGCCATCTTTATTGTAGGCGTAGATGATATTGTCCTTGTCACCCTCGAAGTCCTTCTTGACGAACTTGGACTTTTTGAAGATCGCCTTTTTACGCTTGGTATTTTCGAGTTTCTTACGGAGTTTGCGATCGCTATAGTGACTATTGCCATTAAATGTAATCTCGTCGATCTTGATCTTTGGCCCTTCATCTATTATAAAGATGAGCTGGACGGCATCGTCTCTAGTATTATCTTTTTCCTCCTTGACATTGACCTTGGCATCTAGGCGACCTCGCTCTACGTAATACTCTCGTAGTTTATCGGCTGCCAATATTTTCTGATCTTCGGTGACTATACCACCCTTGGTCATGATATCGGCTACGATCTCGTTAAGGTCGTCGTGGCGGTTCTTACTCGTCCCACGATAGGTATATCTAGAGAGTAGTGGTCGCTCCTTGAGGTATATGGTTAAGTATACAAGGTCGCCTACTACACTGTCCTGGAGGATCTGCACATCCTCGAAGAGGCTAAGTCTCCAAAGTGCCTTGATAGCCTTTGGGATATTGGGACCTGGTATAGTAACCTCGTCGCCTACACGTAGTGCGGCAATAGAGCGGATGGCATTGGGGTCTCTCTTATCTGCACCTTGTACATTAACCGCCGCTATCTCGTAGTCATTGCGGTTGCTGTAATCTAGCACCCCATTATTGACTTGGCCAAAGAGTCCGTTACAGACTAATGTGCTCAAGAAAATGAGGGGTAAGAGTAGTTTGAAAATCTTATATATCATGCAGTAGTCACAAAAAGTTGCGAAGATAACAATTCACTAACGCCACATAGGGCGACGCTGTACACCTCTACGACTTTAAGAAAAAGTTAAGCCAAATATTTAAACAAGTTGCTCACTAGTCTTTCCGAAGCGTCGCTCTCGCTGCTGAAAGTCAAGTATAGCCTCGTATAGATGCTGCTTTCTGAAATCAGGCCACAGTACGTCGGTAAAGTAAAGCTCCGTGTAAGCAATCTGCCATAGGAGGTAATTAGATATACGCTGTTCGCCACTAGTACGAATCAGCAACTCGGGGTCGGGCATATAGTTTGTACACAAGTGAGCAGTCAGGCAGTTGTCGTCTATCGCGGCAGGATCTAGGAGACCTTGCTGTACCTTGGCTGCGATGTTTTTGGTCGCATTGGTGATCTCCCATCTAGCACTGTAGTTAAGGGCTAGGGTTAGGGTCATACGCTTATTCCCTGCAGTCGACTCGATACCCTCTAGCAGGGCCTTATGCGTCCTGGCAGGCAGCTGATCTAGGTCACCGATCGCTTGCAGCCTGATATCATTCTCATGGAGGGTGCTGATCTCTTTCCTTATCGTCTCTACCAGCAGGCCCATCAATGCAGTGACCTCAGTCTTGGGTCTACTCCAGTTCTCTGTGCTGAATGCATATAATGTCAGATAGTTAATCCCAAGCTCTGCGGCTGCCTCACTGATCTCTCGCACAGACGTCACACCATTCTTATGCCCGAATACTCTGGGCCTACCATTACGCTTTGCCCAGCGGCCATTACCGTCCATGATCACCGCCACATGTTGCGGTAATCGAGTATCATCTATCTTTTGCACCAAGTCCTCCATAGTCTCTCGTGTCCGACAAAGCTAACTCTTCTGAATGTGAAACTTGATACACAAGCGTCTCATTATCGTCCGAGGCGTGCCTAGAGGTAGACAGAAGCTGTAAAAAACGCATCTTTACTCCCACAATACACATCGCATTATGACACTAGACATCATTATAGCCCTCATCGTAGCCTTTGGGTTTTACTTAGGTTTTAACCGAGGATTAATCAAGACCGTATTTGATACCTTGTCCCTGTTTATAGGCCTACTGGCGACCCTTAAGCTCAGCTACTTTGTCATCACCCTGATCGAACAGCTCGTTAATAATAAGGCGATTGCCGTTATAGCAGGTGTGGTTATCACATTTATCGCGGTGATGGCGCTGATCCGATTTATAGGTGCCAAGCTAGAAGACGTGCTACAGGCGGCTAATGTCAATTTTATCAATAAGATCGCCGGAGGAGCACTACAGGGGGTATTTTTTGGCTTACTCCTCAGCCTAGGACTCAACTTTCTGAGCAAGCTAGAGGTCCTAAATCCCGAAACAATAGCAGCGTCCAAAGGTTATGCTTTACTAGAACCACTACCCGACCATGCGCAAGTAGTCTTTGAGCATGCCAAACCGATCTTCAGTGATTTTTGGGAGAAAGCCGTTGAGGCCATGGATGCCGCCAAAGACCAAGGCGACAAACTACTAGAAGAACAGTAAAACACCATTATGAATGCTCTGCTCAAGCACCTACAAAAGCTTTTTTCAAAAGAAGTCAATGCATCGGTTGCTGAGCCATTTCTGCATTCGGCTATAGCTGAGCCTCTACGTAGCGCTGACGATATATCTAGCTGGAATCTATCCTACCCGCGCCGTACCTTGTACAAGCAAGTGCAGTCTATGCACCAGACCTTCGTCGGTGGTATGCCGCCTATAGGTCAGACCGTACAGTTTATCAAGAGCAATGGCGTAGATGGCTGTGTCGTCTACTGTCAGGATCTACCGGACGTCAACCATCACGACTACCTGTGTATGCTAGAGGAGCAAAAGGCCCTACTCGATACACGACGCTACATCCTCAATGTAGGTGACATCAAGTCAGATAAAAAAGGCGCTGGCATACAGCAGGTATATCGATACTACCTCAAGCCCAGTATGCGCCTCGTCAAGGATGGTAAGAGTCAGCAACTCTATGGCAATGTCACCCTACAATATGTAGTATATAATGACAAGCCGCTGCACTATCGCATCACCGCCAATACCTATAACGACCATAAGTATCACGACCCGCTACCATTCGTCGAGCTCATGGAGGTCTTGTGGGAGGTGTAGTAGTAGGCGATAGTCTTGTTGCAGAAAATATAAGTGCCGCCGCCGTATCTTTGGCCCATGCGTATACTACTATTGACCCTACTGATCAGTCTATGCTACGGCTGCAAGACTACCAGCCCCGCTCCTCAAGGCAGTGACACTAACGACACCACCGATGGATACGACTGCTACCCTAGCCGCAAGGTGGTATTTAATCATATCGATGCAGCGGGTCGAGTAGGCAAGGTCGGCGACTACTATATAATACATCATAATAACGGTACAGGTCGTCTACAGCCCTGCAACCTGCCAGACGCATTTAAGGTAGAAGATCTACGCATCGTCTTCACAGGTGATCAAGTAGAGATCAATCCGGGAGAGCGAAGATTTGCCATGCCGATGCGACTACATCGCATAGAGAAGGCCGAGCAATAGCCTAGACCCATTACCTTAGTGCTATCGGTTACATAAAAAATAATGCAATGGACCTTAACCTAAAAGGTAAGCATGCGCTAGTCTGTGGAGCTTCGCGTGGCATAGGTATGTCAACAGCAATAGCCCTGAGTAAGCTGGGTGCTGACATCACCTTAGTGGCTCGCAATGCCCAGAAACTAGAATCTGTACGTGCATCTCTGCATAATCAACAACAGTCGCACCACTGCCTGGCACTGGACTTTAGTGATCCTAGCAGTGTGCGGTCAGCGATAGACACCCTAGTGGAGACGCGACCCGTACACATCCTCATTAACAACACTGGTGGCCCAAAAGGGGGACCACTCTTATCGGCTGATGTAGACGCATTTAGCGCTGCCATGCAGATGCACCTGCACTGTAGCCACCACCTCGTACAGGCAGTAGTACCTGGTATGCGTGCCGCTCAGTACGGTCGGATCATCAACATCATATCGACTAGCGTAAAAGCTCCCATCCCGGGCCTAGGTGTGAGTAATACGACCCGTGGTGCCATGGCTAGCTGGGCCAAAACCCTTGCTGGCGAGCTAGGCGCTTATGCTATCACCGTCAATAATGTACTGCCAGGGTTTACCGATACGGAACGACTCACAGAGATTATCAATAGTAAGGCCGCCAAAACTGGCAATAGCCCAGAGGTAGTGCGAGATACCATGATCAACGGAGTACCTGCTAGACGATTTGCTCATCCTGACGAGACAGCTAGTGCCGTGGCATTCCTGGCTAGTCCTGCAGCGAGCTATATCAATGGTATCAACTTACCAGTAGATGGTGGCCGTACGGTCTGCCTGTAGACCCAGCCGACACCTCCATGGACAGCACACTATTCCAAATAGCTAACTGGTCGTTGACACCACAGCGACTATTCTTTTTTCTCCTAGTCACCGTCCTAGGTCTAGTCTTCTATCGAGTTATTCATGCTCGGTGGAAGCGCAAACTATTTGACCACAACGAAATAAAGCCTGAAGAACGGGTACGCTTTAGCAAGTTGCTACGCTATGCTTGGCTGACCGTACTAGTGTATGGCTACATCATGGCCCTGGGTCTAGACACGACCATCTACCCCACTCGTGTAGGCGAGACAGACGATGCAGGTATCGTGATCAAACTCAGCCACATCATCATAGCTGTATTGATACTAGTGGGGGCTCGCATCACGGACTGGGTGCTCAACCACTTCTTCGTACACAACTACTACAGTAAGAGAGACCAGACGAACCCTAACCCCAATGCCAACAACCTAGACAGCGAGAGCACGGCTACCAAGATCGTAAAAGCGATCGTATTCGTCCTTGCGGCGATGCTTATCATGAAGCGGTTTAGCAGTATCGACCTAGAGCTCTTCACCTATCAGATGGAGGACAAGACCATCAGTTTTAGGATTACCAAGATCCTAGTCGCTGTCTTGATCCTGCTCTTTGCTAGGCTAGCCGTCTGGGTACTGACGCAGGTGCTCTTCTACGGTATCTACAAGCGGCGTGGCATAGACAAGGGCGGACAGTTCGCCGTCAATCAGCTGATCAAGTACATCATCTACATCATCGCCATCTTGACAGCCTTGCATAGCCTAGGCATCAATATGACGCTGATATGGGGTGGTGCTGCAGCCCTGCTGGTGGGTTTAGGTCTAGGACTACAGCAGACCTTTAATGACTTCTTTAGCGGTATCGTCCTCCTCTTTGAGCGGACGGTATCTGTCGGCGATATGCTGAGTATCGATGGGGAGGTAGGCACTGTGCAGAAAATAGGACTTCGCGCCTCTATCATCGAGACGCGTGGGGCAGAGTCCATCATCGTCCCTAATAGTAAGCTGGTCAATGATAGTATCGTTAACTGGACACACTTTACCAATAAGGTCCGCTTTAGTGTAGCCGTCGGCGTAGCGTATGGTACCGACACCCAAGTTGTCAAAAAACTACTGCTCAAGGTGGCGAACAACCATCCCTTAATCCTCGAATATCCAGCGCCGTTTGTACGCTTTGAGGATTTTGGCGATAGCTCGCTCAACTTCTCCATGTACTTCTTCACTCGTAATTACACGATCGTAGAAGATATTCGTAGTGATATACGATTTGAGATCGATAGGGAGTTTAGAGAGCATGCCATATCTATACCGTTCCCACAAAGAGATCTCTGGATCAAGAGGTCAGGTGAGGCTGACTCAGACTTACTACAAGCACCAGACTAGATGAGCGAACGACCTAGCATGGTATTCGTGGGCCAGTCTCGCTCGTGGATTGACTACTGGTCTCTACTGTGGATCGTAGCAGGCCTAGTGGGTCTTATCTACAGCAGGTTTTTGCTATCCATGTCCATCATAGGCGTCAGTTCACTACTGCTGCTACCTCAGAGTCGTGGTGGCCAGGTACTACCGTCGTGGTCTAGGTTACTATCCGATCGTAAAGTCTGGTTAGGACTACTGATTATCTACGCTGGCGTGGTACTTAGTGGTATCAATAGTAGATCGATAGATGGGTGGCTACACCACTTGAGGATACGACTACCCCTACTCACGCTACCGCTGGCACTGTTCAGCGCTAGTCCGCTCAGGCGGGATGTGTGGCGCGGTCTAGTCCTCCTATTTATGGCAATCCTGACTATAAGTAGTATCCCCATACTCTGGGAGTACACCACTAACTACTATCAGGTGCAAGAGGCCATAGGTCGAGGGATCGCCATGGAGACGCCTACGAGTCACATTCGGTATAGTCTGATGGTAGCCTTCGGGGTGCTGAGTGGCGGATACTTCTGGATGCAGGGTCGTAGCTGGCCAGTCGCCGTACTCACGATATGGCTCTACCTATTCTTACATATACTAGCGGTACGGAGTGGTATAGCCGTCTTTTATGCCGCTACGATCGTATTGCTTCTCCACCACGCAATCATCAATGGCAGGTGGAAGCAGCCTATGGCTGGCTTAATCATACTACTACTAGCTGGTGCCGTCGCTATCGAGACTGTACCATCGCTCAATCGTCGTATATCTTATATGCGATATGACCTAGACCAATATCGCAATGGTGATGGTAGCCGATACTCAGATAGCGAGCGGATAACCTCCCTACAAGCCGCCTACTACCTTACCAAAAATAATCCACTGCTAGGTGTAGGTATCGGCGATCTGAAGGACGAGATCGCTATCGCCTATGAGCAACTCGCCCTCAATAGTGAGCGATCACACCTACCTCACAACCAGTTTTTATTCGTCAGTGCAGGTAGTGGCTTACTAGGTCTAGCCATTTTCGTGACTGGGTATTGCTGGCTACTCTACTATAGTCGCAGACGGGTAGGCGGATTGATCCTACTACTACTTGCAGGCGCCTCTTTTATGGTGGAGCATACACTAGATACGGCTGTTGGGGTTGGCTTTTTTACCCTGTTACTATGCCTGAGTTTGTGGTCTGTGGAGGCAGACACTTAGTGTCTGATATCAAAAAAGCCCATCAGACGGCTATCATGATGGACTTTTTGAAACAACATTAATTCTAATCTTTGGGAAGGCTAGTTCACTCTTTACTGAAGTAAAAAAGCATAGCCTGTATCTCTTGGTTGATCTCTATCTCTGGTGCTATCTCAAATATTATGGGGTGTAGCTCGTAGTTCTCTAACAAGGCTTCTTCCAAGCACTCTAGCCCTTTCTCTTTTTCCTTGAGGAAGAAGTGAGCCATCGCTCGACAATAAAGCAACTCGGCAGAATAAGTAAACTCCTCTGCATCGTCTAGTACGATGATCGCCTCATTATAAAGACCTATACGAAGTAAGAAGGTCGCAAACTCATACCAGTATATAAACACCTCTGGCGCAGTCTGTGTAGCCAAGCCAAAGTTGTATGTGGCCTTCTCGTAGTCCTCTACAGCTACGAAGGCTCTGGCGATGCCTAGGTAGTAACTCTCCGTACCATCCTCTAGGCTTATCGCCTTGTGAAATGCATTGATAGCAGAATACCACTTCTTCTCTTTGTAGTAGCACTGCGCTAGGTGGTAGTAAGCTTCGTCATTATAAGCGTCATACTTAATAGCCGTAAAGAGGCTCTTCTTAGCATCATCGATACGATCTAGTAGTATCTGGCACTCCGCAGAGTAAACGAGTAACTCGCTATCTATACCAAAAACGTCAATGGCGTCTTCGTAGATGTTGAGGGCTCTCTCAAACTTACCGATCGAAAAACAAATATCAGCACAGTCGATATACCCATTCTCAAACTCTGGAGCAATGATAAAACTGTACTCCATAGCGTCTATGGCCTTCTCGTACTCCTGCACGCAGGCGTATGCATGACCAAGGTTGTACCATGCTATATGGCTGTATGGATTAGCGTCTAGTAGTTTGTTGTGCAGTGTGATACTTTCTTCATACCTCCTGCTGAGATCTACAGAAACCCACAAACGTCTCAACACAAAAGGATTGAGCGGATCAATGGTAATGGCGTCGATGAGGCTGCTGTACATGTCGTCGTACTGCTTCATCGTCTCGTATACGTGCGACTCGCAGATGTGTATATCTACGAGGTCTCCGATGAGTGCTTGCTCTTTAATATCAGCGAGTATCGAAAGTGCCTCGGCAAACTGGCCAGACATCGATAAGGCTCTAGCTCGTAGGATGGGGATATCCGTTTCGTAAGGCGCTATATTCTGTACGACGTCTAGTACATCTAGACAGGCTTTGATCTGCTTTAGTTGCAGCAGCAACCTAGCCTTGGCGATATAGAAGTCTGATCTGTACTTGTACTGGTCTAGTGCTATGTTGACGACCTCCATAGCCTTATCCAGCTGGCCGCCCCGCTCGTAGTATGACAAGAGCTGGTTAATAGTCTCCTCACGCAAAAAGTCCACCTGGCCCTGCTCGTAGCTGGACTCAAAGTGGGATATTAATTTAACAAGCGCAGTATCTCGCTTAAATCTATGTTCCATAAAAAACTGCATCAGGGATTATGATGCGTCAAATATAGGCAGCCGTCTAGCGGTTTCGTCTCCCTAAAAGGCACTTTTTTTCCACACTTGCAGTGTTAGTACCACATATTTGATTTAAACTCAACTAACTGATTATAAGTATTTTATGTTAAAATTAGAGATTCGTTTTGATCCATAATGACTTAGTGTCCACAGTGGTACACATGACCCATAATTACCAAGGGTAGAGAAAGAAAAATGCTGTTGGACAAAAATTTAGGGGTTATCCCCTATGCCTTGAGGGCCAAAACGATGGCAGCAGCCATAATCACTAGGATGGGACGTCCCGCCTCTGTGATGATTTCGTCGTCATCTGGCACCGTCATATCCTCCACAAAAGCTAGAAGGTCCTCCTCCTTTGTCGCGTCGAATATGCGATCTAGACGCTGAGAGAAAGGCTTCTTAAGCTCCTGGTCAAACCAGGTCC
Source organism: uncultured Saprospiraceae bacterium (assembly GCA_964389475.1). GTDB lineage: Bacteria > Bacteroidota > Bacteroidia > Chitinophagales > Saprospiraceae > CAYMFD01. The sequence goes on along the minus strand of CAYMFD010000052.1, from coordinate 9,914 downwards.
ATAGCTCCTCCTCACGATCGCCCAGTGACTCGGCAGACATAGGTGGTAGGGAATCGTGCTCCTCCGTCCAGCTACGTAGTATCACGGTGACGATATACCATAGCAGGGCATACTCGTCATCGGTAAGTAGCCGCACACTATCCTGGCTCAGAAACGCCACGACGCCAGGAGCGACCTCCATAGTATCAGCGACCAACTGCTCAACGGCGACACTCTCCGTAGTCAGGCTTTCGGATACCTGCTCTATTATCGACTCTTGGATCATCTTACCGCTTTGTAAAAGATGAACTCCTAGCCACGAGCTTTTGCAAAAATGGACTAGCAAAAATGAAGTCGTGTAGGTTTTCGTCGTTACTGTCCAGCACCTGGTCTTTACTTCCCTTCCAGGCAAGGTGGCCATCCTTGAGCAGGCAGATATTTTCGCCTACTTCCATCACACTATTCATGTCGTGGGTATTGATGATCGTAGTGATCTGATTCTCTACAGTGATCTCGCTGATCAGCTCATCGATGGTGATACTAGTCTTTGGGTCTAGGCCAGAGTTAGGCTCATCACAAAAGAGGTATTTGGGCTGTAAGACGATGGATCTTGCTATACCTACTCGCTTTTGCATACCTCCAGATATCTCGCTGGGATACTTTAGGTTAGCTCCCTCTAGAGATACCCGCTCGAGGACTTCATTGACTCGATCTGCCTTTTCTTTACGGGTCTTGTGGGTAAACATATCGAGTGGGAACCGCACATTCTCCTCTATGGTCATAGAATCAAAGAGTGCATTACCCTGAAAGAGCATACCCACCTCTAGGCGCAACTCGCGCAACTCAGCTGCCGATAGTGAGAAAAAGCTACGGTCATCATACCATACATTGCCACTAGTCGGTGCATGTAGGCCTACGAGTATCTTAAGGAGCACCGTCTTACCGGCGCCAGACTTACCTATGATGAGATTGGTCTTGCCTGGCTCAAAGTCAAAACTGATGCCCTTGAGGACCTCCTGATCTCCGAATGATTTAAATATATTTTCTGCTCTAATCATATTAAGTAAGTGCTAGAGCGATTAAGTAATCAGCCAGTAGTATCAATATATTACTGTAAACAACGGCACGTGTGCTGGCCTCTCCCAACTCTATACTACCACCTTTAACAAAGTAACCTTGGTAGCACGATACGACTGTGAGTATATAGGCAAACACAAAGGCCTTGACAATCATCATAAATACATTGTACGGATCGTAAAAGCTCATCAAACCCTTGAGGAACTCCGCCTCGCTAAATAAGCCCATGGGTACACTAGCCATGTATGCGCCTATGATACTTACGAAAGCAGCGATACACACCAGTATGGGTATGAATGTAAGGGAGGCGATGATCTTGGGCAGTACGATGTAGGCAGCCGTGTTGATGCCCATCACCTCCATGGCATCTATGTGCTCTTTCTGGCGCATACCACCAATCTCAGCGGCCATATTACTACCCACCTTACCAGCTAGTACGAGGCAAGTAATCGTAGGGGCCAACTCTATGATCGTCATATCTCGTACGATGTAGCCTATATAGTAACTCGGGACTAGGGTACCCGTCATCTGGTAGTAAAACTGTACTACTGTCACGGCACCGATAAAGGCGGCTATCAAGCAGACGATACTCAATGATCCTATGCCTATGTCATACATCTGCCTTACGGTCTCACGATAGTACATCGTCCACCGCTCAGGCTTGGTAAACATGGATGCCTGCCACTTCAAAAACCGCCCGAAATGCTCTATATTCCTTACTATCATCGAAATGATTAATACCTAATCTTCGCTACTATTATCACCCATCAAATGACCGTCTTGCATCATAAAAGTACATCAACATCGACACTACTGTCAACACTGTTGCTAACCATATGCCCACTTTACTGGGCCAACTCAGCCAGCTGTACACTGGCAATAGCATGAGGCCCATGATAGACCCCATCTGAAAAGTCGTCTTTAGCTTACCTATAAAAGCGACAGATACCTTGTGTCGCTCCCCCTTTGATGCCATCCACTCCCTCAGGCCACTGACCATGAGCTCTCTCCATATGATGATCATCGCAGGGACGGTCATCCAGATCGTACGATAATGCTCGACCAGCATAATTAGGACTCCTGCCACTAGGATCTTGTCAGCTAGCGGGTCTAGGAATGCGCCAAAATTGGTCTTAAGATCATACTTTCTAGCTAGATATCCATCGAGGTAGTCGGTAGCCCCTGCCACAAAAAACAATATCGCTGCTACCCAATAGTGGTGCTCAAACTCTAGATAGAAGGCGACCACTACCAGCGGTGCTAGTACAGCACGTGCAATTGTGAGAATAGTGGGGAAATTAATAACCATAGACACCTCTAGTAGAAGTAAGTGCGAATATAGTCAGTAATCAATACTCGATTCTTAATGACGTAGACAACGGCTGCAATCAAAGCGAAAATAAAAACCAACTTTAGCTGGCGAGCCTTGGTTTTGTTCCGCTCTCGTCTAGTCTTGTACCTTACTCTACCGCTGTATGACATGTGGCAAAGGTAAGTTTAAGTGTAGGAAACATAGCTTGATCATTCTCAAGATTACAAATACTCGGTCGCCAGCATCCAGCGAACCTTTTAATGCCTGATGATAAAGAGGCGGTAAGTAAGAACAGTACAAGCACGATCCTCTCAGCTTAGCAACCAAGGGTAAGGCCTATAAATACACGGATATACCCCCTAAGACGACACATTAGATTGTTCAGTGGGAGCCCAAAAGTAGATTGATTCTAAATAAAAAATGGTGCAGGCCCGCCATGTATGGGCATTTATGAGGTACTACCTTTACAGTCAGTGATTTAGCAGATATAGTGTGCTGTGCGGAGGTAAGAGAGCAATGCTTATGTCCGATGGTATAATTATCTTCACAGCACGCAGTAGCAAATTGGAGTACTTAGCGCTACGCAGATATCTTAATCAAAACACGGACGAGACGAACATGACTTGGTTTACAAACTTCTTAACATCCAGCATTGGCCGCAAGGTGGTCATGAGCCTCACAGGTCTATTTCTCATCACCTTCTTGGTGGTGCACCTGATTGGTAACCTCCAGCTTCTAGCAGATGACGGCGGAGAATCCTTTAATATTTATGCGAAGTTCATGACTTCCAATCCCTTAATCAAATTCGCCTCCATCGGTCTCTATGCGGGGATCATCCTACATGCATGGGTAGGCATATTGCTCTGGCTCAAAAACAAACAATCTAAGGGCCAGAACTACAAAGTCAAGACGGGAGCTAATGCGACATGGGCTAGTAAAAACATGGCTTTGCTAGGCACCTTGATCTTGGCATTTCTATGCATTCACATGGGTGACTTCTGGTTTAAAATGAAATTTACCGACCAGGTACCGCTCGTAACGTATGCGTCTATCGACTATGAAGTTAAGGATCTATACTACCAGGTCAGCCACACTTTTCGTAATCCCCTACTAGTTGTCGTATACGTTGTAGGTATGATCGTGCTAGGGTTTCACCTTTGGCATGGATTTGCATCTGCATTCCAGACACTAGGGCTCAGCCATAAGAAATACACCCCGATCATCAGCATGATCGGCAAGATATACGCTGTAATCATACCACTTGCATTCGCAGCGATACCACTGATCTACTTCTTTACCAAGTAGGTTAACCACAGACTATATTGTCAATATTGAATACAGACTACACAAACAACAATATCGTATGAGACTAGACGCTAAAGTACCACCAGGACCACTGGGAGATAAGTGGACAAAGTACAAGTCTAATGTCCCGCTCGTAGCTCCCAACAATAAGAGACGCCTAGACATCATCGTCATAGGAACGGGTCTAGCAGGTGCATCTGCAGCTGCCACGATGGGTGAGCTGGGTTATAACGTTAAGGCATTTACCTTTCACGATAGCCCGAGACGAGCACACTCTATCGCAGCGCAAGGCGGTATCAATGCTGCTAAGAATTATCAAAATGATGGAGACAGTATCTACCGTCTCTTTTATGATACGATCAAGGGTGGTGACTACCGCTCCAGAGAGTCTAACGTACACCGTCTAGCAGAGGCCAGTACAGAGATCATCGACCAGTGTGTCGCTCAGGGAGTACCATTCGCTAGAGACTATGGTGGACTGCTTGCCAACCGATCATTCGGTGGTGTGCAGGTAAGTCGTACCTTCTACGCTAGAGGACAGACTGGACAGCAGCTACTGATAGGAGCCTACCAAGCCCTGTCAAGGCAGATCAGCACAGGCCAGGTCCAGATGTATAATCGGCACGAGATGCTAGACGTCGTCATCAAAGACGGTAAGGCTCGTGGTATCATAGCTCGTAACCTCCTCACTGGAGAGCTAGAGCGACATGCCGCACACTGCGTAATACTAGCTACAGGTGGCTACGGTAACGTATTCTACCTATCGACCAATGCGATGGGGTCTAACGTATCCGCTGCATGGCGTGCAGTACGCCGTGGCGCATTGATGGCCAACCCTTGCTTTACGCAGATACACCCTACGTGTATACCTGTATCAGGTGAGTACCAGTCCAAACTAACCCTCATGTCGGAGTCGCTCCGTAATGACGGTCGTGTATGGGTACCCAAGAGCCTAGACGATGCCAAGGCTATCCGCGAACGCAAGAAAACCGCTCTCGACATCGCCGAAGGTGACAGAGATTACTACCTAGAGAGACGATACCCTGCATTCGGTAACCTAGTACCTAGAGATGTCGCATCGCGAGCAGCTAAGGTCGCTTGTGACGAGGGTAAGGGTGTAGCACCGACGGGGCTAGCCGTATATCTCGACTTCTCCTCAGCTATAGAGCGGTACGGCAAGGCAGAGGCATATAGCAAGGGCCTGGACCCGAGCGACCACGCAAAGGTGATCGAGATGGGTACTAAAGTCATAGAAAACAAGTACGGTAACCTCTTCCAGATGTATGAGAAGATCACAGGGGAGAATCCATACAAAGTACCTATGAAGATCTACCCTGCCGTACACTACACGATGGGAGGCCTATGGGTGGATTACAACCTGGAGACCAACGTACCGGGACTCTTTGCGCTAGGCGAGGCTAACTTCTCTGACCATGGTGCCAATAGACTAGGTGCCTCAGCCCTCATGCAGGGACTGGCTGACGGATACTTCGTAGCACCATACACGATAGGGCCCTACATGTCACAAGAGATACGTACTCCATCTATAGATCCTGCTGCACCAGAGTTCGCTGCAGCTGAGCAGGAGGTCGCTGGCCGCATATCTAGACTCATGGAGGTACAGGGTAATCAGTCTGTAGAGAGTTTCCACCGTAGACTAGGTAAGATCATGTGGGAGTACTGCGGTATGTCTCGTAATGCTGAAGGCCTCAAGAAGGGTCGCCAAATGATCAGAGAACTCAGAGACGAGTTTTACACAGACGTATTCGTGCCAGGTAGCGCAGATGAGTACAACCCTGAGCTAGAGAAGGCACTGCGTGTAGCTGACTTCCTAGAGCATGGAGAGCTGATGATGCTAGATGCCCTCAACCGTAACGAATCATGTGGTGGACACTTCCGTGAAGAGTATGCCACCGAAGAAGGTGAGGCACTCCGTAATGACGAAGATTACACCTATGTAGCGGCCTGGGAGTGGGATGATAAGGAGCCTATGATGCATAAGGAGGAGCTGGTCTTCGAAAATGTAGAGCTCAAGACACGTAGTTATAAGTAGGCCATCACAATCAAAAGACAACGACATGAAGATTACACTCAAGGTCTGGAGACAGAAAGAAAATAAGGCAGCCGGCAAGTTCGAAACTTACAGCGTAGAGGCTACCGAGCATATGTCATTCTTAGAAATGATGGATGTACTTAATGAGGACCTCATCTCACAGCGCAAAGAGCCGATCGCTTTTGCACATGACTGTAGAGAAGGTATCTGTGGTACTTGCAACATGGTCATCAATGGCCGACCACATGGACCACAACAGGGTACGACGGTATGCCAGTTGCACATGAGGGCCTTCAAGGATGGTGACACGATCACCGTAGAGCCATGGAGATCAACGGCATTTCCGCTGATTAAGGATCTCGTAGTAGACCGCTCATCGTTTGACAGGATCATACAGGCTGGCGGCTATGTATCCGTTAACACTGGTCAGGCGCAGGATGGTAATGCGATACCTATCGATCAGCGAGAGGCAGCACGATCATTTGACGCAGCGACTTGCATCGGTTGTGGTGCTTGTGTAGCTGCCTGCCCCAATGGTAGTGCTATGCTATTCACCTCTGCCAAAGTATCTCACCTCGCTCTACTACCGCAAGGCCAGGTCGAACACTCACAGCGTGTCACCAAGATGGTAGCACAGATGGACAAAGAAGGATTCGGTATGTGCAGCAATGTAGGTGCCTGCGAAGTAGAGTGTCCTAAAGAGATATCTATTGAGAATATCGCACGGATGAACAGATCGTATATCGGCGCTGTGCTGAGTACGGATGACTAGACGGTAGATGTAAGATGTAAGACGTCGGTCTCCGGATGTCAGACGTCGGATATCAGATTTCAGATAAATTGGTCCCAGTGAGCTGCATTGCTTGTTGGGACTTTTTCTTTTGGCGTACATGATGTGTACATTATCTGCATCAGGATTTTCAGGATGCATGTGGGATGTGGACACCGCCGATCTTGAAAATCTTGAAATCTAGGAAACCCTGATGCCGACGAAGGAGGACAGGGTCTGAAGCCGTGTGCGATATACGGTGTGCAGTGCAAGGCATTCGTGACGTGTACATTGTCAGCATGAGGATTTTCAGAATGCTAGGATTTACAGGATGCATGTATGAGGTGTACACAGGTGATCTAGAAAATCATAACCACCTAGCCTGGTACCAAATGAGAGACGGTAATCCTATAGAATCACTACTTTGTGGGTATCAAAAAAGTAAGTCTATGTCAGCTATAATCCTCCAAAACTTTGTCAACGGTCAACATACAGCACCACTCAGTGGTAGCTACCTAGACAACACAGAGCCGGCAACTGGACAGGTGTACGGACAGATACCTAGGTCTGGCAAGGAGGATGTGGGCACAGCGGTCGCAGCAGCTCAGGCAGCCTACCCTATCTGGTCGAGCATGACAGCCGAAGAACGATGTGATATACTTATACGTCTAGCTGGACTAGTGCATGATCGGCTGGACAAATTTGCCGCTGCAGAGTCACGGGACAATGGCAAGCCAGTCTCTCTCGCTAAGGCTGTAGACATCCCGCGAGTGGTCAGTAACCTGAAGTTTTTTGCCCACGCGATCACACAGTTCAGCTCAGAGGCTCACATCATGCCTGGCACTGCCGTCAACTACACCGTACGCCAGCCCATAGGCGTCGTAGGCTGTATCAGCCCGTGGAATCTCCCGCTATACCTCTTCTCATGGAAGATAGCTCCTGCCCTAGCAGCTGGCAATACTATCATCGCCAAGCCATCCGAGGTAACACCATACACCGCTTACCTACTATCCGAGCTATGCAATGAAGCGGGCCTACCCCCAGGCGTCCTCAACATATTGCACGGTTACGGCCACGAGGTAGGGGCCGCTATGGTCGAGCATCCTGATATCAAGGCTATCTCCTTTACTGGAGGTACGGCTACCGGTAAGACGATCGCCTCAGTGGCCGCGCCGATGTTTAAAAAACTATCGCTAGAGCTGGGCGGCAAAAACCCCAATATCATCTTTGCTGACTGCAACTACGAGGAAACACTACGGACGAGTATCCACAGCAGTTTTGCCAATCAAGGGCAGATCTGCCTCTGTGGTAGTCGCATACTCATACAGCGGTCCATCTACGATCGGTTTAAGGATGACTTCGTCGCTAAGGTCAAAAAAATGGCAGTCGGCGACCCACAAGACCCGTCTACTAAGATGGGAGCCCTCGTGTCTAAGGCACACATGGAAAAAGTCTTAGGCCACATCGATATCGCCAAAGCAGAAGGCGGTGTAGTCCTCGCCGGAGGCCACCAAGTGCAACTCGAGGGTCGCTGTGCGGACGGATACTTTGTGGCACCCACCGTCATCGAAGGCCTAGGAGCAGAATCCCAGACCTGCCAGCAAGAGATATTCGGGCCTGTCGTCACCTTACAACCATTCGAGGATGAAGCGGAAGCTGTCACCCTAGCCAATAGCACCACCTATGGCCTATCCTGCACGCTATGGACACAGGATATCACGCGTGCCCATCGTATGGCTAGCCAGATAGATGCAGGTATCGTATGGATCAATTGTTGGTTACTCAGAGACCTGCGAACTCCATTTGGTGGTATGAAGGCCAGTGGTGTTGGTCGTGAAGGCGGGCACGAGGCCTTGAGATTCTTTACAGAGCCTAAGAATGTATGTGTCAAAATGTAGGAGAGACGGAGAGAATGCGAGAAAAGAGACAGAGAGATCAGCACGATCCATGCAGCCAAAGATGATTGAGTAGCATAGCGTATCAGAATCCATGTTGTGAGAGAAGTGATCACGAGAGAAGAGACAGAGAGATCACCACAAGCCCGCTGCCAAAGGTGATTGAGTAGCGTAGCGTATCGAAATCCCTTTTGTGAGAATGCGAGACGGCCAGAGAAGAGACAGAGAGAAAGCAAGATAAGTACTAGAGCTCTGCCATTACGCTTTCAAAGGAGGCGTCGACACCAGCATCATAGGCGTCATACGTCTTAGCCTTTTTGATCCGCTTGACGACCTTGGTCGGATTAGGGAAAAGCGCGGCAAAGTACTCCCAGTAGCTGAGCATCTTGCGGATGACAGCCTTCTCCCCAGTGAGCTTTTGCTCTGCAGCTGTGAAGAGACGGTCGTGATACTTTCTGAATCGCTCCCACTTATCGTCGGGGTAATTACTATCTCTATGCTTGATCATCTCGGGTAGGAAGGGATCAGCAATCAAGCCACGACCCAGCATCCAGTGATCTATACTCGGAAAGCGATCAGTCAGCATCTCAAATACCTCCACCGATGTGATATCGCCATTGTAGTATAGCGTCTGTCCACAGTGATCGACACAACGCTGAAAACTGTCTAGATCAACGCCTCCTTTGTAGAGTTGGGCTCCTATACGAGCATGAATGCCAATACTCTTGATTGGATACTTGTCTAGTACAGGAAAGACGTTAAGAATCTCACTACTATCGTCATAACCCATCCGCATCTTCATCGATACGGTGATGTCGGACTCAGTATGTACGCGGTCTAGGATGGCATCTATCCTATCTGGATGACGGATGAGGCCGGACCCAAGTCCCTTATTAGTTACCATGGGATAAGGACAACCGAGATTCCAGTTGAGCTCGTTGTAACCCAGTGACTGTACATAGTCTGCCGCATATAGGAACTGCTCTGCGCTACAAGTCATCACCTGTGGGACCAGATTGATCGAAGTATTGTTCTTGGGCTGCAGGTCACGCTGGTAGACTGGCTTGATCTCAAGGCTACCTCCGAAGCGGATATATGGCGCATAGAACACATCAATACCCGTGAAATACCTGTCAAAAGCATTGCGAAAGTGGAAGTCTGTAAACCCTTGCAAGGGAGATGATATGAGCTTGTGGTGACTGATAGGCCAAAGCTAGTAATAATGTAAACGAGCGGCCTTAGGGATCTACAGCTCCTCACGACGGAGATTTCGATTGCACTTCGTTACACTCAATCACCTTATTCAATACTATCAGTTTTGAGCTTTCCACCCTTCGGCATAGCTCAGGGCAACGCTTTCAACTGTACTCTATCGCACCTCAAAAGCGTAGCCGGCCGTCTGTCTAAAAAACTCAGGAGTTAACCATTCAGGTGTCCCTTCGAAGTCACCATCATAGGCTATCCTAGTAATTTCTGCAAGCTCATCTAAATAATCATCCAAGTGATCCTCGTGAGTTAGCCTAT
>CAYMFD010000051.1:5595-24708 GCA_964389475.1 uncultured Saprospiraceae bacterium | reverse complement strand
CCTATACACATCGTAATCAGTGCATACTGCCCGCCTGTTATTGATAACTCGAGAGCGGCGGAGTATCCTATGCGGGCACCTGTCATGCCGAGTGGGTGGCCGATGGCGATAGCACCTCCATTTATATTGATACGTGGATCGTCGTCTTGCAAGCCTAGTTCTCGTATACAGGCGATCGATTGCGCAGAGAAGGCCTCATTGAGTTCTATGACGTCTACCTGGTCTAGGGTCAGGCCTGCTCGCTTAAGTGCTAGCTTACTAGCACCTACGGGGCCGATGCCCATAATGCGTGGCTCTACACCTACTACCGCGCTAGATACGATACGTGCGAGCGGATTGAGGTGGTATTGCTGCACAGCCTTTTCGCTAGCTACCAGTACGGCGGCTGCACCATCATTGAGTCCAGAGGCGTTACCTGCCGTGACACTACCATCTTTCTTAAAGGCGGTGCGGAGCTTGGCGAGAACTTCTGGTGTGGTGGTGGACTTGATGAACTCGTCTTGATCAAATACTAGGTCGTCTTGCTTACGCCTAGGTATGTGGACAGGCGTTATTTCCTTGGCGAGTCTGCCCGAGGCTTGTGCCTTTGTGGCCTTCATCTGTGACCGATAGGCGAACTGGTCTTGGTCCTCCCGTGAGATACTGTACATCTCGGCGAGGTTTTCCGCGGTCTGTCCCATGGAGTGGGTACCGTACATTTCCTCCATCTTACGATTGACAAATCGCCACCCGAAACTACTATCATGCATCTGCGAGTCATTGCCATATGGTCGGCTGACCTTACTCATGACAAATGGTCCCCTGGTCATGTGCTCCATACCACCAGCTACAAATAGGTCACCCTCACCGACAGCGATGGACTTACGAGCATGGTTGATGGCAGAGAGGCCAGAAGAGCAGAGTCGATTGACCGTCTCACCAGGTACCGACCAAGGTAGACCGGCTAGTAGGGCCGACATCCGGGCTACATTACGATTGTCTTCGCCAGCTTGGTTAGCACAGCCGAAGTAAACATCGTCGTAGGCATCCGTGGGTATGTTTGCGTTTTTGTCGATCAGCGCTTTGATAGCTATTGCGCCGAGGTCATCTGCTCTGATAGGCGATAGCGTGCCACGAAATTTTCCAATAGCGGTACGGACACCGTCGACTATAAATGCAGAAGGGTAAGACATATATGGTAATTACTGGTTTGGGTCAAAGGTAGCTAAGTCAGTAGGACTGCCTAGCTATAGCTCTAGGTCAAAGGTGTAGTCGAGCAGGATGAATATCGGATTGCCCGATTTAGGATCTGTATTGGTAAGTGTGATGTCTATGTCGACCGTCTCTGACTTTTCCTTTTCGGTGCTATCGAAGTCGACATCGATGGTCGCCTTTTGGCCTGGCGCTATAGGACCTCTCGTCCAGTCCAAGGTCGTACAGCTACACCCATCTACGATCGCAATCTCTACATCGGTCTTGCCCTCATTAGTAAAGGTGTAAGAGGTACTGCGCTGCTCTCCTCGCTTGACTGTACCCATGTCGTGGTGTATCTGGTCAAACGATAGCTTGACATTACCTTGCTCAAACAACTCTTGACCACTCACGATAGATCCGATGAGCAGGGCACACATTAACAAGCAATACTTCATAGTTTCGTTTTATACAAATATGACGTGCTTTCCCTTCCTGCGGGTAGCCTTGTCCGACGATTTAACACCCTTTTATAAGTCCTAGGTGATCACACTATTTAATGATCACAATTCGCTCTCGGTAACGCGTATCTCCATTTCTAAAGTCAGCAATGTAGACACCTGCCTGTAGTGGGTCGAGGTCGATGCTTGCCGTAAGTGATGATCGCTGGTATACTAGCTGACCATTGGTATCAAATAGTCTTACCTGCGTCCCTGCAGGGAAGCCCTCAAGTATCAGGATATCACGGGCAGGGTTAGGGTACACTTTTGCGGTACTAAAGTCTACCTGTTGCGTACTTACTACTATTGACCCATCGCCAACCATAAAGGTATCTAGTAGTATACAGCCGTTACCATCTGTAATATCTATGAAGTATGTGCCACCACCGACAGCTGCTATGAAGCTATTGGTGCTAATCACCGTACCCGACTCATCGGTCCAGCTGTAGCTATATGGAAATGTACCTCCTGATACCTGTAAACCTACGGAGCCATTGGTCGATGTAGAGTCAGAGGCGTCATTAATCACAAAGGTGTCAATGGCCAATGCCGCAGGCTCAATAATCTGTACCGTGTCCGTGAGACTGCAGCCAGTACTATCAACTACTGTATAGATATAAGTGCCTGCTGATAGGTCCACTGCGGCCGTTGCAGAAACCGAAAAGTTACCGTCATACCCATCTAGTCCGGTCACCTCGAAGCTACCATCGCTTAAGCCAGCACATGAGACATCCATCACATCTACGATCGGCGAGTAAGCGGCAGTGACGAGGACAACAACGCTAGTCGTCAGCGTATTGCCATTATCATCCGTAATATCTACGATCATCTCATAGGTGCCGGGGTTGAGCACAGAGTCGACTAAAGTTGCCGTAGTCTGTAGACTGTTGGCTCCACAATTATCCGTTACTGATAAGGTCGGCATTGGTACGGTGTCACAGTTGGTGATACGTATTGTGTCACTACTTACGATCATCGGTGCTAGGGTATCCGTTATAGTAGCTAGCACGCTAGTGTCAGTCGTGTTGCCCTGCTGGTCAGTAGCGGAGATCATGACACTTAATTGGCTGCCTATCAGTTCGCAGGGAGTGATCGTATCGTTAGGCAGGGTGTAGTCCAGCGTGATAGACTCTATCGTGCAACTCTCTATGATATTCTCTATTAGGCCGTCGGGATCATCTACCAGTTGTCCATCATCGTCTAAGTAGAGTCGTGGATCATTTGCTAGTACGAGCATCGGAGGTACTGTATCCGTACCCTGCAACTCTATGGAGTCAGTAGTGATACAACCATTGTTATCAAAAGCAGTAAGGACGATCAGCCCTACTGTATCCACGGTCAAGGTATCTGAGCTTGATCCATCAGACCATATTATGCTATCGAGATTAGACGGATTATCTACGGAGTAGGTAAGGATGCCATTATCACCATCACACTCTAGCGTCTGTAGTGTGATAATACTGACGAGTAGGGGCTGTGGTGAGCTTATAACTAGGCTGTCTAGGATGATCTCACAGTCAGGGTCATCCGTTATGGTAACGCTGTATACGCCGTCGGATAGGTTACTGATATTCGAGGTAGTAGCACCTGTACTCCAGGCTATCGTGGGAGATACTCCATTGACGAGGTTGAGGGTAATCGCCCCATTAGCTTCGTCTGCGCAGAGGTTGTCGACGATATCAGTAGTCACGCCTAGTAGACAGTCGCCAGCCCCTATTGTGACTGTCTGGACTACTTGGCAGCCCACGGCATCGGTTAAGGTAAGCGTGTAACTGCCTGCAGATAAGTTGGTGATCTGGCTAGTCGTATCGCCTGTACTCCATGCATAGGTATAGTCTGGTACGCCACCTACCACGATAGCATTAGCAGATCCATCCATAGTGCCAGGGCCAGACTCAACGGTAGTGCTGATAGCCACAGTGATCTCTCCATGATCCGACAGTATTTCATAGGTGTCTGTGGTGATACAAGCATTAGCATCTGTGACCGTCACCTCGTACAGACCTGCTCCTAGGCTCGTACCGTCACCACCGTCATTCCATACGGTAGAGTAGGGCGGTGTCCCTCCAGTAACTGTTATGTCTATGCTACCCGTGGTGTCGTCAAAGCAAACGACATTTTGGATACTGTTCAATGTTATAGTGAGTTCGCTTGGTTCATTGACCACGTAGTTTTGCTCTGCAGTACAGTTGTTGTTGTCAGTCACGGTGACATCATACATGCCGCCAGCTATAGCATTTAAGTTCTGGCTGGTCACGTTGTTGCTCCATGCAAACTGGTAGGGTGGTGTGCCACCACTAACTGTTAGTGATATCGAACCGTCTAGTATACCAAAGCAGGATACGTCCGTTATGCTCGCGTTTAGGTCTATCTGAGATGGTGCCGTAAGTGTGAACGACTCGGTATAGGTGCAGCCATTGTCGTCGGTAATGTCTACCGCGTATGTACCCGCCGATAGCCCGAAGCGATCCTCAGTAGTGGCGTTGTCGCTCCAGAGTATGTCAAATGGCGATGTGCCTCCTGTGAGGTTGAGTGTGATAGAGCCATCACTACCTCCAGAGCAGCTTACCTGACTTACCACGGGACTTGTAGAAATGATGGGTACCGCATCGATAACGAGATCTAGTAGTGCCTCACAGTTGTTATTGTCAGTGGCGGTTACTTGATAGTTGCCTACATCTAGGTTGGACTGACTAGGACCAGTAAGTCCGCCAGGCCATGCATATTGATAGCCGCCATTGCCACCAGTAGCGGCAACGGTTGCACTACCACCAGTCTGACCATCGCATGGTGCCGGCGATGTACTCAGTAGGTCTAGCTCTAGTAGTGGTGGTGAGGATATGGTTACAGATGTCTCGGCGGTATCGCCGTTGCCATCCGTAACCGTCACACTGTTTAAACCCAGCCCCAAAAAGCTATTGGTCGGACCAAAAGTACCATCACTCCACTGGAAGTTATACGGTAAAGTTCCACCGGTGGCGTTAGCAGTAGCGCTGCCCTCCGCAGGATCGAAGCACGGGCTGTCAGCACTTGCTATGATCTGGATGTCTAGCGGTGTCGAACCGCCCACCACAACGCGGTTTTCGGTCGTAGCGACGAATCTGTCATTGTTATCGCCATTGGCCCCATTAGCGATGATAGCGCCGGCGTAGAATGTAATGTCGGTGGCACTACCCACATTAGCAGGTACCTCATAGTCAAAGGTGAAAGTCACGTCTGGAGCGGACAGAAAGTTGCGGGCAGGTTGATGCCCCACGTAGTCACGACCATTGGATGTTTTGACAAAGGAGTTGCTGCCTTCATTGGTGATACTACCGATGGGCATATTGTTATTATCTAGGGCTACTAGCTGGTAACCGGCTCGCGCTGCATTGAGACTAGGATTGGTCACCCTAACCGTCATAGGTATTATGTCGCCTGCATTAAGGGTGCCGGGTAGGCCCTCGATAAATACATCACCCTGTAGTGCCGTATTGCTGCCTCCATGGCAACTAGCACAGACGTTGTCACCAGGAGCACCTGTGTAGCCATTACCACCTATTATAGGATGCGAGCTGCTAAAGGCGTAAAATAGGAGAGCCGATAGTGCCGCTATAATAGCAGCGTTGCGGTGTTTAAGTGGTTGCATGTTATGTGCTGTTTAGATGCCAAAAGTAAGTATTACAACAGGGACTCTCTACGTGGTAAATGCCTAGGTGATTTTACTGGCAGGTATGAATTTGAGGCTTATGCTATTGACGCAGTGCCTGGTGTTTTTAGCAGTGAGCCGTTCACCGGTGAAGACGTGACCCAGGTGCCCGTCACAAGTGTTGCACACGATCTCGACACGTCTGCCATCGGCATCTCTGACCCTTCGGACTGCTCCCTCTATCTCATCATCAAAGGCCGGCCAGCCACAGCCGCTGTTAAACTTGTCCTGTGACGTGTATAGTGGCGTATCACACTGCCGACAGACGTATATACCATCTAAAAAGTGCTTGTCATACTCACCGGTGAAGGGTCGCTCCGTACCCTTGTTGACGATGACGCGGTATTCCTCTTGTGTGAGGTCGTTGAGTTTGATAGGCTTATCAGACATATTCTTCTTTTAGTAAGTGTTGAAAGGTTGATCTCAGTTTGCTGACCTTAGGATTAATGACAAAGCGACAGTAAGGGGCATAGCTGTGTTTATCGTAGTAGTCTTGGTGGTAGTTCTCAGCCCGGTAAAATGTGTCGGCCTTAGTAACCTCAGTGACGATTTTGTCTTGGTAGAGCGGTTGCGCTACCTCGGCTATGACACGTTCTGCGATTTCTTTCTGCTGCTCGGTATCGTAGAAGACCGCAGATCTGTACTGCGTTCCTCTGTCATTACCCTGCTGATTGAGGGTAGTGGGATCATGCGTTGTAAAGAATATGTGCAGTAACTGTTCGAGGGTGACGAGACTAGGATCAAAAATGACCTTTACCGCTTCTGCATGACCGGTCAGACCTGTACATATCTGCTTGTAAGTGGGGTTGTCAATCTGGCCATTCATATAACCACTTTCTAGCTCGATGACGCCTTGCACTCGCTGCAGTACCGCCTCCACACACCAGAAGCATCCGCCTGCTAGGTATATTGTCGAAATGTGCTTTTCCATAACGAAACAAACAGGAGAATACTCGACATGGTTCTAGGCAGGATCAAGGCTCCATCGGACTCTCACTTCAGACTGGTCTCAACATGCGTATCGGCCAGGGCATGCGATCATGTAATATTTGATCGTAGGGATGATCAACGGCACCAAAACTGCTAAAAAACTGAGCAACACCTAGGATGTCACTACCCTCAAAGTCTAGGTGGGAGAGACCTGACGCTATGGATCGCTTTATGGTCTCGTAGATAAGGAGTGACCGAGCATGACTAGGCCTGCCTGCTGTTGACGTACCACCTAAAAGTAGGGTTGCGTAACCATCAACTGTAGCGATCAGACTAGAGCTCACGACCATACCAGTGGCGTCCATTGCCTTGATGATGTAGCCTTTTCTGTGGGAGACTAGGTAGTGGCCTACCTGCTTAAATATCGCTGTCTCATGGCTACCCATCTTGTACTTACCTGCGAGGGCAGCTTGCACAAAGTCTACATGCGTCTGCACGTCATCGCACTCCTGTATGCTTAGCTGATTTACTGCTTGCTTTATGTGTTGCCGTTGGCTCTTGGAGGATATATGGTCCATTGCCGATTGGCCCGCCAATAAGGTCAACACGTAATTGCTCCTGCAGGTGGAGGTTATACCATCTAGTGGTCTACCACCTGGCATGGTATAGACACACCTACGATATTGCAAGAGATGGCGGTGCAGATCCGATACTTGGTCGATCTTAGGGGCTTGATGCCCATATACCCCCAGCTGCTGGGTGATAGGAGGTCGGTATACCTGAGGAAAGATAAGCTTACGATTAATACACACTGGTGCTACATCATCATAATCCCCCCACACGAGTCCATACCAGTTACCACCAGCCGTCTCGTCCAGATACCAACTATGACCGTACAGTGGGTTTCGCCACAGACTCGATCTAGAGATGCAAGCATCCCACTTCTTCGTATCTATGGTGCCCCGCTCTAGTCGTACCACGGTGACCTACTCTACGTGAGTAATCTTTAGCATGTTGGTCCTAAAACGCTTGTGCAGTGGCATACTACCGGTGTTTATTACACTATCGCCTGACTTGAGGCGGCCATCTGCTATTAGTATTTCGATGGTGTCCTCGATCGTGTCGTCGGTCGTCGTAAACTTGTCATAGTAGTAGCATCGTACACCCCATACAAGGTTTAGCGTGGCTAGCATGTGCATCTGATTACTAAAGATGTAGATCTTAGCATTCGGTCGATAGCTAGACATCTTAAACGCCGTATAGCCTGAGACAGTGAGCCCTATTATGGCTTTTGCTTTTATAGTCTCTGCGATCTTGGGTGCACTTAGGCAGATAGTGTCTGAGTAGAAGGTTGGAGACTCAAAGTCAGGCTTCGGTCTCTTATCCCTCATCTCGTAGTTCTTCTCAGCCTCGGTGATGATCTTATTCATGGCCTCAACTACCTTGACGGGGTGCTTACCTACGCTAGTCTCACCGCTGAGCATCACAGCATCACAACCATCAAGTACAGCATTGGCCACATCTGTAATCTCTGCTCTACTCGGGCTAGGATCGGTGATCATAGACTCCATCATCTGTGTCGCTACGATTACAGGCTTTGATTTTTGCATACATCTCTTGATGATGCGTTTCTGGATGCCGGGTAGCTGCTCCATCGGCACCTCAACTCCTAGGTCACCTCTAGCCACCATTATGGCATCAGTAGCCTTGACGATACTTTTGATATTAGCCACGGCCTCTGGCTTTTCGATCTTGGCGATGACCTTGGCGGGGTGATTGGCCGCCTTGATCCTACGCTTGAGGTCTTTGATGTCTTCTGCCTCTCTGACGAAGGATAAGGCTATCCAGTTAACGGGTAGCGTGAGTACATATTCGAGATCTATGAGGTCTTTCTCCGTGAGGCAGGGTAGAGATATCTTAGTGTCAGGGAGGTTCACTCCTTTATTTGACTTTAGTACACCACCGAAGAGGACCTTGAGTTTGACGGTATCCGTACTATTAGTCTCTACGACCTCTAGCATGATCTTACCATCATCTACCAGTATCCGCTCACCCACATTTACATCAGCGGCGAACTGATCATAGCTCATGTATACGCGGTCCATGTTACCTACGCATGGTTCATTGACGAAGGTGAGTATGTCACCTTCCTCTATCGGAAGACCCTCGTTCTCCATCTTACCCACTCTCAGCTTCGGTCCCTGTAGGTCGGCAAGTATACCTATGTGGAGGTTGTGCTCGTCGTTGAGCTTGAGTATGTGATCTACCGTCTGCTTATGTACCTCATGTGACCCATGACTAAAGTTGAGTCGGAAGACATCCACACCCGCAAAGGCAAGGGATACTAGTTGCTCATAGCTACTACACGCAGGACCTACGGTGGCTACGATTTTGGTAAATTGGTGGTCAGTGACTTGGCGTATTCTGTTTGGCATGATCTCTCTATTGGTTGTGACAAATGTAACGAAAGGTTGACTTAGTGTCGATGGTACAATAATGGTATATTTTTTCCGACTTGATCTTGTAGCGAACAGGCTATTATTTACAAGGGCTGAGGGCTTGTAAGCGTGGCGCTTTTGCTACTGTTTTGCCCTTGTATTGCCAGAGATTTTCTAGTCAAGTAGGCTAAACTGATTGAGCTGCTTCGTTAAAAAACACTTAATAATTCTTGGCTGGGAATTGTGGAGGGTCTTTATTTGCATTCTAATAGCAATTAAACTTGTTTATTTATGTCAGACATTGCAGAAAAAGTTAAGCAGATTATCGTTGATAAGCTGGGTGTTGATGAGTCAGAAGTTGCTCACGAGGCTAGTTTTACAAATGATCTTGGTGCAGACTCGCTGGACACCGTTGAGCTCATTATGGAGTTTGAAAAAGAATTCGATGTATCAATTCCAGATGAGGAAGCAGAGAATATCCAGACGGTCGGTCAAGCAGTTGACTACCTAACTGCTGCGAAAGGATAAGCTCCAGTAGCTTACGCTTTTAAACTAAAGAAAAGGGGTTGCCGTATCGGTAACCCCTTTTTGCGTTGTTATAAAGATGCTCTGGCAGTATTGCCTTTCTACTACATGGTAACAGAGTCAATTGTAGCTTGCCAACATTTTCTAACTCGCTGTGCTACGTGCAAATAAAAGTAGTTTTGATGTGAGGCTAGAGCAGTCTTGACTTGGATGGAATCGTCGTAGTTGAGTAGGGTTGCCGCACTGTGGGTGCCACCGCACAGCGCTAACAGAGGCTTGATCCATCTAGAAGAAGGCATCATGCTGAGCGAAGCCGAAATGCGCTGTATTGGGCGAAGTCGAAATGCGATGTGCTGAGCTTTTAGTCGAAATGCGTTGTATTGAGCTTTTAGTCGAAATGCGTTGTATTGAGCTTTTAGTCGAAATGCCCAAAATAAAGAAACCCCATAAGCACAATCGAGATGGTTACCTCTTGATCCTGCTTTTGGGGTTTGTTACACTTAACTAGTTGTGTGGACCTTACTCGGTACTCTCTACTACGTGTTGCTTACTTACGAAGTCCTTGATAGACTTTTGGTTACTGTGGAACTCCTGCTCAAACTGAGCAAACATGTCCTCCTTCTCTTGATTGATTTCCTTCTCCTTGTCCATCATCAGCTTCTTGGGTAACTCTCTGATCACCTTTGCCATCTCCACGCCATAAGCATTAGCTGCTAGCTTTTTGTCCCGACGGAGACCGATCGTTAGCGAGTTGACCTGCGTCTGTACGATACCTTTCTCGTTATTCACTTCCTTCTCTACGCCACCTTCTAGTACTTTCTGAAAGCTCTTGATGACTTTCTCAACATCCTTTTGATAGGTGGTATTGAGCTTCTCGAGGTCTTTGTCGAGTTTGGCTTTTTCTTTCTCTTGAGCCTTGGTATACTCTTCCTCTGCTTTTTGAAAGTCCTCTGTACTTGCAGCATTGACTGCATCCACATTCATAATATCACTGATCAGTGACTCCTGTGCTGTTGCACTTGCTGTTATAAGTATTGCACAACAAATGATTCCTAATAATCTTCTCATACCTACGTATAAATGATTTGGTAAATAATCTTTAGCTGCGCCGAAAATAGGGATTTTTGGAGCATTTCCAATACCCACGACGCATCACATTGCTCTAGACGACCAGCTTTAGTACTTGGTGTCGCAGTCCTACTATTTTAATAAGACATTAAGAATGTAGATCATGCATCTACCTGACGAGCTCCGTACGCAAGTGATAACCAGCTAGCTATCAAGCAGAGGCCTCCTAGCGGTGTTAGTGGACCTAGCCATGACCAGTGGCTGATGCCGAGCAAGTCTCTAGTAGCTAATAGATAGAGTGAGCCCGAAAATAAAAGGATGCCCACAACGGCTAACCGAAAAGACCATAGCGTTATCTTACTAGGTTGCTTGCTATACCGCCACATCGCTAGGCTCATTAGAAGTAGGTGGTAGAAGTGGTATTGCACGCCTGTCTTCCAGATCTGTAGCCTAGGCACCTCTACGGCCTCCTTGAGACCATGTGAGCCGAAGGCACCTAGAGCGACTGCGAGGGCACCCGTAAAGGCTATTATGATCAGCATGCGATTTAGTCGATTTGCCATACGATGGGTATTTTTCCTTGCTCCTTGAGTAGTTGATTGGTCTTGCTAAAGGGCTTGCTACCAAAAAAGGCACCACGAGCGAGTGGGCTAGGGTGGGCCGCCTCGAGTATATGGTGCTTAGTCTCGTCGATCAGCGAAGCCTTGCCTCGAGCAAAGTTACCCCACAGTAGGAATACGATGCCCTTACATTGATCACTCAGGGTCTGGATGACGGCATCGGTAAAGCCTTGCCAGCCGATAGACTTATGCGAGCCTGCCTTGCCAGCCTCTACGGTCAGCATGGCATTGAGGAGGAGTACACCCTGCCTAGCCCATGCGCTGAGATCTCCATGGTCGGGTATGGCACAGCCTAGATCGTCGTGCAGTTCCTTGTAGATGTTGCGTAGAGAGGGTGGTATGCGTATGCCATGCGGTACACTAAATGACAGACCCATTGCCTGTCCCACTCGGTGGTAGGGATCTTGGCCTAGTAGTACAACCTTGACGGACGACCAGGGGGTATAGCCGAAAGCATTAAAGACATCCTCCTCCGACGGCAGTATGGTAGCACCTGTCGCCTTGCGTTGCTCGATCTCCTCTAGCAGCGATGTGTAGGCTGCCGATGTCATGTAAGATTTGAGGGGTACCTGCCAACTGGGGTCTATGTCCATCGCTATATCTGTATGACTAGCCAGTGATCGCCTTGATGCCAGGTAGGGTCTTGCCTTCTAGATACTCTAGCATGGCACCACCGCCCGTACTTACATGCGATACCTCGTCAGCGAGGCCAGCTTTGTTGATAGCAGAGACGCTGTCACCACCACCTATCAGACTGTAGGCACCATTGCGGGTAGCTTCTCCGACGGCCTCCGCGATGCTATCCGTACCATTAGCGAATGCATCGAACTCAAAGACGCCTAGTGGACCATTCCACAGGATAGTCTTACTGTTGAGGATCACTTCCTTAAAGGCGATGATACTGTTAGGTCCAGCATCGAGGCCTTCCCAGCCATCCGGTATCTGATCGACTGGGCAATAGTCCGTGTTAGCATCTGGGCTAAACTTGTCGGCTATCTTAACGTCGGTCGGCAGGTGTATCTCTACGTTTTCACGCTTGGCCTTGTCGAGTAGGGATAGGGCCAACTCAGTGTAGTCATCCTCGCAGATACTATTACCCACCTGGCCGCCTTGTGCCTTGACGAAGGTATAAGCCATACCGCCACCTATGATGACGTGGTTGGCTTTTTCGATCAGGCGGTCGATGAGTTTGATCTTATCGGAGACCTTGGCACCACCTACTATAGCAGTGAATGGTCGCTGTGGACTATTCATCACCTTGTCCGCTTCTTGTATCTCTCTGGCCATTAAGAAGCCTAGCGCAGTATCCTTATCCTCGAAGAACTCCGCTACGACGGCTGTACTAGCATGGGCTCTATGCGCTGTACCGAATGCATCATTGACATAGACGTCCGCTAGTCGACTGAGTTTTAGCGCTAGGTCTCTGTCTCCAGTGGTTTCTCCTGGATCGAAGCGGGTATTCTCCACTAGGAGGATCTCACCATCCTGCAGCTTATCACTCATAATCTCTGCCTCAGCGCCTACCGTCTCTGGTGAGAAGTGTACAGTCGCCTGCGTTAGCTCCGCGAGACGATCTACGACATGCCTCAGTGTGAATTTATTGACGTCGATACTACCATCCTCTAGCTTTTTTTTCTGTGGCCTGCCCAGGTGACTACATAATATGACCCTTGCGCCTCGCTCTAGTAGATGCGATATCGTCGGTAGGGCTTTCTTGATACGTGTATCATCGGTTATCTGATGATTGGCATTAAGCGGTACGTTAAAGTCTACTCGGACGAGTACCTTCTTGCCGCTGACGTCTAGATCGTTGAGTGTCATAGTGTCGTGATTTATGGCTTGTAGTCGAGGGGTGGTGGTAATTAAAAAAGAAAGACAGCCCTCTCACAGTAGAGAAGGCTGTCTTATGCGGTTGTTGTATCTTATTAAAGGCTGCTCGCAAGGTCGGCTAGACGAGCGGAGTATCCTGCCTCATTGTCATACCAACTTACGATCTTGACCATATCGCCCATGACATTAGTCATCTGACTATCAAAGATAGAGCTGTACTTGTTACCTACGATGTCACTTGACACTAGTGGGTCAGTTGAGTACTCGAGCACGCCTGCTAGGTCACCTTCTGCTGCTTTTTTAAATGCCGCATTGACCTCGTCTACGCTTACCTCACGGTCTACGATGGCGTTAAGCTCTATCATAGATCCTGTGATGATAGGTACTCTTACGGCGATAGCGAAAAACTTACCTACCACCTCTGGTATTACTAGGCCTACTGCATTGGCAGCACCTGTAGATGTAGGTACGATGTTAGCTGCTGCTGCACGAGCTCTACGTAGGTCACTATGAGGAGCATCTTGTATACGCTGATCAGAGGTGTATGCGTGTGTGGTCGTTAGCGAGCCTCTCTTAAAGCCAAAGTTGTCAAGAAGTACCTTGACGACTGGTGCTAGGCAGTTGGTCGTACATGATGCGTTACTTACTATGATGTCGTTGTCCGTTAGCTCTTCGCCATTGACACCGAGTACGATCGTTTTGACACCATCTCCCTTAGCTGGAGCAGAGATAAGTACCCGCTTAGCGCCAGCGGTAAGGTGCTTGCCAGCAGAGTCTTTAGTTCTGAATATACCGGTACACTCTAGTACGACGTCTACGTTGTTAGCCGCCCATGGTAATTCCTCAGGGTTGCGTATAGCCGTTGCCAAGATCTCTTTACCATTGACTGTGATATGTGAGTCTGTGGACGATATAGTACCGTCAAATCTACCATGCGCAGTATCCCACTTGAGTAGGTGTGCTAGGGTAGCATTATCTGTTAAGTCATTGATAGCTACGACCTCTACATTGTCATTTTTGACAAGGTTTCTGAAGGTCAATCTACCGATCCGACCGAAGCCGTTTATCGCAATTCTAGTCTTACCCATGCTGTAGGATATTTTAAGTTAGTGTATTGAAAACAATAAGTATTAAAGTATGCCCAATCGCTTAGGCGGTGCAAAGATAGGGGATTGTCTTTTATCACTGATGACAGATGTCAAAAATCGCATCGAATAGGTGTCGAATTGCCGTCTTGCCTACTCGTCTAGCTGAGCTAGTGTCTTGCGTACGTAGGTCTGTACCCAGCGTAGTTCACCCCATGTGAGTAGTAGTGGTATTTTGGATCGTACGCTAGATAGTTCTGCATCAGGGCTATCCATGAGTACGGTTACGGCGGCATCTAGCTTGTCCTTGCTGAGTACGTCGGTGATTTTGATCTCGTCGCGGTTTATCCAGCGACCTATGTGCCCTTCGATGGTACCAGCGCTTAGTGACCTATGCTTTGCTATTTCTTCGATACTCTTGCCAGACTTGTAGAGCTCGAGGGTTATCTCGTAGGTCTCACCCTTACGGCCCGAGCCTGCCTCGGCGATGGCCTGCTTGGCATCAAATGTCTTTTGTCGTTTGTGCTTTCGCTCGTCGGTGTATACGGGTTGGTTGCTGTAGCTGAGGTCGTAAAGTGTGTCTATTGCATGCCAGTATTCGCCTAGTATCTGGCTAAGGTAGCGCTGGTATTTACGTTCGTCTTGAGCTTTTTTGACCTTAGCATAGTGCACATTGACAGGGACTACCGCTCGTGCATATATCTCATCCGTAAAGTAGGCGACGGCCTTAGCTGACCGGTCTAGTATCTGTGCCGCCTGCTCGCCTAGGTCTGCTTGAGTGGCAGCGATGTGCTCGATCTGGGACTTGAACTTGGCAGCAATCGCCTCCAGTTCTTCTAGTGCGAGGACGACCTTGCCTGCTTTAGTGAGTCTGCTTTTTTTCTGCTCTACATCATTATTGAGGATGTAAAAGTGCCAGTCCTCTGTATAGGCAAGGATGCGACTGATGTCAAATGCTCGTGCTAGCCGACGATCCTCCTCTGCCTTGATATCTTGTAACAGCGTCTGATCGATATCGGCAGGTAAGGTGTGTTGCTGGTAGTATTGGTTGATGCGATCGTCTACCTTGATGTGGTACTTCTGGATCTTGCTAGTCATGACGATACCTTCTAGAGATCTTGCTCGGCTGAGGGCCACGTATAGCTGCCCATCGGCGAAGGTATTCTCGAGGTCTAGGATCACATCGTCAAATGTCAGGCCTTGCGACTTGTGCACCGTGATCGCCCATGCCAGCCGCAGCGGATATTGCAAGTAGGAGCCGAGTTCTTCTTTGGTGATGTCCTTGGTCTTTTTGTCGACCGTGTATTTCGTGTTCTTCCATTCTTCACGATCTACCTCTATACGTCGGTCATCACTATCTTCTACGATGAGGGTGTCGCCCGTCATATCTACGACGGTGGCCAGCTTACCATTGTACCAACCTCCCTCGGGGTCGTTTTTGACAAACATCACTTGAGCTCCTGGCTTGACGATGATCTCAGCAGGGATAGGGTAGGCATTCTTGTTAAAGCTACCTCGTACCACGGCTGATAGGGTTATGGGCTCGGTGTCCAGTTTGTCGAGTTCTTCTTTATTGATTTTATCCGCCTTACGATTATGTGTCGTCAGGGTGATGATATCCTCGTCGCGTGGTGGGTGCTCCGTTAGATTTTGATTGATCAGGTGGACGTCTTCATCCTTTCTGATGCCAGCTCTGATCCTATTGAGTAGGCTCACAAAGTGCTCATCTGCCTGTCTGTAGACTTGGTCGAGCTCTATGACGATGGCATCCGCCTGCTGCCAAGAGTGTGAGGAGAAGAAGTAGGGAGAGGCGTAGTACTCCGCGAGCACCTGCCATGTGTCTGGTTGTACCACCGGCGACAGCTGGTATAGGTCGCCTATGACGATAACCTGTACACCGCCGAATACCTCAGATGATCTCCTGATCCGCCGCAGCGTGAAGTCGATAGCGTCCAAGAGATCGGCCCTGACCATAGAGATCTCATCGATGATCAGTAGCTCTAGGTTACGCAGTAGGTCTATTCGCTCCTTGACGATACGCTGATGAGTAGCGAGGTGGCTCCGTGTGACGTATCGGTCCGGATCCATCGTTACATTAGATGGTACGAATGTGCTGGGCGGTAGTTGAAAGACGCTGTGGATGGTCATGCCGCCAGCATTCATTGCTGCCACACCTGTAGGCGCTACGATGATGTGCTTCTTGGTAGTCTTAAATACAATGTCTCGGAGTAGGGTGGTCTTACCCGTACCTGCCTTTCCTGTCAAAAAGATGTTCCTACCCGTACGCAGCATAAACTGCTGGGCGAGGTCTCGACGTGGGTTGGAAATTTCCTTGGACATAGTGTAAATATACGAGGTGTCTGCTTTTTCTGACCCTAGACGTGTCTCATTAGGGCTATAGTTTTTGCTTTAATAGGGTTGGTGGGTTGTCTGACAGAATTATAGGGAGGTTATTATGTACTGTAGGGAGTTTCTGTACTATATTATTGGTGGATGCCCATATCAGTGTTTTTGGTGCAGGTTTGTATTGTGATCTTGCAGTTAATTTTATCTTTGCACCACACTTAAACAACTTTTTATGAAAAATTTATTACTTCTTTTAGTTTGTGCACTAACAGTAACACTAGTTAGCTGTGGTGGTGATGAGCCATGTGATAACGATCTATCAGGTACATACGTAGGTACTAATGACTGTGGTCTAGCAGGTGCTATGGACGCTACATTGACGATCACTGGCGAAGATGGTGACTACTCTATCAGTGGAATTTTTGCAGAGTCTGATGTAGATCAAGACGGATGTGTACTTTCTTGGAGTAACACTGTTCTCGGTATCGGTAATGCTTACGAAGTTACTTTCAACGGTAACGAGGTAACTGTAGTCGAGAGAGAAAATGCTACAGACGTAGTTATTTGTACTTTCACAGGTACTAAGTAATCTTACGCTTAGAAAATCTATTAGAGTCTAGCGACATTAGTTGCTAGACTCTTTTTTTATGCCCAATAGCCAATGCAGCTTGAGTAGTTGCAGCTTGATGAGGCTACCCTTGCCCCTCTTTAGCTCTCCGATCCATCTATCAGCTACGGAGGCTAGTATCCTACTTAGGATATCAGCTACCTCCCATTCGATAGCAGTTCTGGCCCACCGTACTAGTCGTGTCGGTGATAGTCGTCCTTCCCTTGTCAATAGATGTAGGTTTCGGATGGCTTCTTTTGACTTAACTAAAAATGCTGAGTTATTGTCTAATTCTAGATGAACAATTGGGTTGTCAATGTGCCGAATGCTATAGCCCGCTGAACTGATGTATTCGGCAAGTACGAGGTCTTCGTATCCATAACCATTTATAGATTCGTCAAAGGGTATAGCCTTGACGACCTCAGCAGAAACTAGGCAATTACAGGTCAGGAAGGTGTGTGCTGGATCACGCTGACGCTGCTTGACACTGCGGTCCTCGTACCGACTGCCGTAGCGCCAGTGGAGCAGGTAGTCCATTGACGGTTGCTTTTGCTGGTAGGTCCTCCCGCCGTAGATGGCATCGGCAGGTAGGTGGTCAGCATATCGTTGCAGATAGTCGTTGCTTACAATTCCACTATCCGCATCAATGTACAGTAGGTGAGAGCCGCGAGCAGTCTTAGCCAGCCAGTTTCTGATCTTGCTCCGTCCTAGATTTTCGCTTAGTTCTATGTATGAGACATTGTAGAGGGTCTGCAGTACAGGTCTATTAATAGATCGGATGTCAACATCAGAGCAGTCATCCATGCATACGATATCCCAGCCGATTGATAGCCGCTCTGCCTGTGATATGAGATCATGGACGAGCGGGGTGACGTCTACCTGATAGACAGGTATACAGATAGTGAGGTGCACGACTATTCTGTGATAAAGTCCTCGTAGTCCTTAATGGCTTGCATGACTACTTTCTTCGCTACCTCTCGATTGCCAAAATCTTCTACTTCGACTGTTTTATTTTCGAGCTTTTTGTAATCCTCGAAAAAGGCTCGTAGCTCTCTGATGAAGTGGTCGGGCAGGTCTGATATATCTTCGATGTGGCTGACACTGCGATCATCGGGGCTGACGGCGATAATCTTATCATCGGCCTCTCCGCCGTCGATCATCTTCATGACACCGATTACCTTAGCTCGTTGTATACACATCGGTAAGACCTTTACCTGAGATAGGACGAGGATGTCTAGCGGGTCTTTATCCTCGCAGTAGGTACGTGGTATAAAGCCATAGTTGGCCGGGTAGTATACCGAGGAGTAGAGTACACGATCTAGACGTAACATGCCCGTTTCTTTGTCTAGTTCATACTTCGACCTACTGCCCTTAGGTATTTCGATGATTGCCTCTACGATTTCAGGTACATCTGGCCCGTAAGAGACATCATGCCATGGATTCATTGCCATATTTATTGTGCTTTTATGCCAGGGTATGCTGGCCGATAGACTTAAGTTTCGAAATGGTGTCTAGAGGATCGCTAGACTTAAATACGCTGCTGCCGGCGACTAGAGCTCTAGCGCCAACCTTGAGTAGGGACTCTGCATTTTGCAATCCTACACCACCGTCTATTTCGATAATCGCCGAACTATTGACATCGGTAATCATCGTATGCAGCTTCCGCACTTTGTTGATCGTCTGATAGATGAATTTCTGGCCACCGAAACCAGGATTGACAGACATCAATAGCACGAGGTCTAGGTCTTCGAGTAGGTTTTCGACTACGCTGACTGGCGTGTGTGGATTAAGCGCTACTCCCGCCTTGGCACCCGACTCTTTGATCTGATGCACGACTCTATGTAGGTGGTCGCATGCCTCCGCATGTACCGTGATAATCTCTGCTCCAGCATCTCTAAAAGACGTGATGTATCGCTCTGGCTGCGTGATCATCAAGTGGACGTCTAGCGGCTTATCACACAACTCAGCTACCCGCTTGGTAATACTCTGGCCATAACTGATATTAGGCACAAATACGCCATCCATAATATCAATATGTAGCCAGTCCGCTTCACTATTATTGATCATAGTGAGATCCCTTTCTAAATTACCAAAATCAGCTGCCAGTAGGGAAGGTGCGATAATGTGAGCCATAGGTGACAACGACGTTTTTTATGATCGATGGCAAAGGTAGTCTTTTGTGTTTATGAGATAACAGATTTCGGATTTCAGATGTCCGATATCGGATAAGGGAGTAATTTGGATACTTGGCCTCCAGGTCTGCTTAGCGCTTGTAGCGCTGCGAGACTTGCAAAGCGAAACCTGGG
>CAYMFD010000051.1:0-5495 GCA_964389475.1 uncultured Saprospiraceae bacterium | reverse complement strand
GATCGTTAAAGAATTTTTAAACCCAACAAGCCTTTAGACGATCAGCCGAAGTATCAAGTTAGGGTTCTACTTTCATTACAATCAATCATCAACTATAAGCCATATGAAAAAGCATTTGATACTAACAACAACAGTTGCAGTGTTAGCTAGTACCCTTACGTTTTGGGCATGGCAGTCAACACAGCCAGAGCCAGTAACCTACAAGGTCGAAAGCCCACAAACAGCCAGCCCTGTATTATATACCAAGGGAGCAGGTGGTAATTTTGCGCCGCTTGATTTTACAGTGGTAGCAGAGCAGGTGACCGACGCCGTCGTACACATAAAGAGTAGCGGCCGAGCGATAGCTCGGCAGCGAGGAGGCAGTCCATTTGATGATATGTTTAAGAATAGCCCTTGGGGTGACTTCTTTGAGATGCCAGATGCGCCGCGCCAGCAAGCACCTAATGGGCGACAATCTATGGGGTCGGGTAGCGGTGTACTGATCAGCAGTGATGGATATATCGTGACCAATAATCACGTGATCGACAACGCCGACGATATAGAGATCGTACTCAATGACAATCGGGTGTTCGATGCAGATATCGTGGGTACAGATCCGACTACGGACCTTGCACTGCTGAAGATCGATGTAGATGGTCTGAGTCACCTGACATTTGCCGATAGCGACGTGGTCAAGACTGGTCAGTGGGTGATGGCAGTAGGTAATCCGTTTGACCTAACAAGTACTGTCACCGCAGGGATCGTCAGCGCCACGGGTCGCAGTATCAATATTCTGCGAGAGCAGTATGCGATAGAGAGTTTTATACAGACAGATGCTGCGATTAACCCTGGTAACAGCGGCGGGGCACTAGTCAATCTAGATGGCCAGCTCATAGGTATTAACACGGCAATCAGCAGTCCTACGGGTAGCTATTCAGGATATGGATTCGCCGTGCCGAGTAACCTAGTGGGCAAGGTGATCACTGACCTCCGCGAATATGGCAACGTACAGCGTGGCGTGCTAGGTGTGATGATAAGAAATGTAGATGGAGCTCTAGCAGATAACAAAGACCTAGATATCACCTACGGGGTGTATGTAGATAGTACCATGGTTGCAAGCGCTGCTGCAGATGCGGGCATACAATCAGGTGATATCATCGTGGCAGTAGATGAGGTGGAGACACCCACTAGTCCTGTCTTGCAAGAACGTATCGCCAACAAGAGACCAGGTGACCAGGTAGCCGTAACCGTCAATCGTCAGGGTAAGGAGCGAGACTTCGTCGTAACGCTTAAGAGCAGAGATGGTGGTACAGGCATTGTCAAGCCAGAGGAGAAAAGTGTAGCAGGTATCCTCGGTGCAGACTTCGAACCGCTCTCGGAGGAGGATCGTAAAGCGATGGGTATAGATGGCGGCGTTGTCGTCAAGGATATACAGCGAGGTAAGCTGAGTCGAGAGACCACCATGCAGCCTGGTTTTGTCATCACCCGTGTAGATGGCGATAAGGTCAAGTCTGTAGAAGAACTGACTAAGAAGCTGAAGAAGCGAAAAGGTGGTGTAATGCTAGAAGGTAGATACAAGCGGGACGACAAACCGTACTACTACGCTTTTGGTATGTAATATAGCTACCATTTACGGTGACACAGATCACCTAAGGTTTTTTAAGACCTAAATGGTAGATAAGGAGGAAGTGATTTTTTAAGGATTGGTTTGGGCTGATTAATCGTTTTGAGACGGTTGATCAGCCCTTTTTTCGTATCGTGCTTCGAGCCCACCAGTGTAGCTGTTTTAGCTCTATTGGTTTTTGAATAGGTAGAAGTGCTTGCAGGTTGATTCGAAAGCAGAGCTAATAAAACATGGTATACCTGTCTTTTTACTTGAGCGAGACGATAGAGCTTTTGGTTTTAAGGGTGTGAGAAGTGATCGACAGCATTCAGTTTTCTGTCGCTGTACAGAGCTAGATCAAGAGGCGACAAAATGTGCGATTTTTCATAGGAGCTAGTGATAACCTAGTGTAACGTAATAGAATGGCGCTTGTCAATGGGTTGTAGTTTTCTGTGCATAAGAAAAATAAGAGCAATTTTGATACGACTCTAGATCGATATTGACCTCGATAGCTTAGTGTTGAAAGCAGGATATACTATGAATTAAGCAGTTTTGGGAATAATCGTTAAGGTCAATAAGCTCCTTACAGCGACATGATTTTTGCCTTCTTTTGATCAGAGCAAAAGAAGGAGGCTAGTCGGGCCTTTCCGACACTGGATAAGAGATTAAAGTTCTGATTAACATCTACAGAGGACTACCAGATTTCCTTTGTAGTCAATCTAAGACCGATGTATGCGACAATCACCCTCGTGATTTGAGGTAAGGTCGCTGTAGCCTTACTCATCATAGAAGTCATATTATTAATGATGGTGGGCTACCTTTGGCAATGATATGAGTCGATCCTTAGATTTTTTTGAGCTAGGATATCCTGATGAGTTAGTCGTCCAGGGAGAAGCCCTATATGATGCGGCGGCTGTACAGGCGATCCGTAAGGTCGACAAGAAACTGTACGTTGTCACGGTAGAAGATGCTACGGCTACCCACGAAGTAGAGCTACTAAAGCCACGCTTAAAGAGCCGAGCCACGACCTGTGACTGCATGCAACATGACCGATACAAGGCTTGTCGCCATGTGGTAGCAGCTCTCTTTGGCCTGCGTCGACAAGTACAGGAGGAAGAATCCCAAAAGGCCAGTAGCAAGGAACGAAAGCGATCCGCCAAGAAGCTCACTATCAATGATGTCCTGCAGCAAATCGATAAAGATGAGTTGGTCCGATTCGTACAGGGCTATGCCAAAAAGGATAAGGCATTTGGTACACTGCTCAAGGCCCACTTTGCTCGGCAGGTGGATGCTGTCGATGCTAAGAATAAGTACAAGCAGATATTGACCTCTGTTATCAAGCCAGTACAGACTGCCCAAGTCCACCTTACTGCCACGCAGGTCCGTCTGTATGCACATGCTGCGACAGAGCTTGTAGATCAGCTAGAGGATGCCATCGTCCTCGGCGACTATATCGAAGCCCTAGATATCTGGCGAGCCTGCTCCGAGAAGAATGAATACGTATACCGCCACAGCGACCTCCAGGGCAAGGCTATTGATGAGCTGGCCTTTAGATTGCAGCAGGTGGCCCGTGATATGCTCAAGGCGCAGATATCACCTAGCCTACGGGGAGAGCTTGTAGAGACCATCCTTGCTGTTGGACAGTTGAGCTACTACGTCTATCGATCCGTACTACTTAATCCGCTGGAGCTACTACTTCGCTATGGTGACTTATCGGCGGAGCGGTCAGCGGCACTGTTGGCGACTACGGAGGCCATCATCGAGGATAGAGACGAAGCGGCCGAACTAGCAATACTGTATGCAGTAAGACTACGACTACAGCTCCACTTAGGGGATACGCCTGATGTTAAGACGCTGGCCGTTGACCTGCATGCTCTCTTGCCACAGTTGATCAGAAACCTACTCGCCGCCAATGACTACGATAGTGCTCGCTACCTGACAGAGACCCTGCGATCTCTAGGGCACAATAGTCCCACGATCACCAAGACGCTGGTTGAGATATACAATCATCAAGGGGCACGGCGGCCACTACGACAGCTGGCTATGGAGGCCTTCCTGCAGACTTACGAGTTGCGATACTTCGACCTCCTTAAGTCTAGCGTCAAGGTAGACCGTTGGCCTAGGATCAGAGACGAGGTCCTATCGCAGATCGATAATGCTGCCGTACGTACTGAGGCACTTAGGCGAGACCTTGATTGGATCGCCCTCGTAGAAGCCTTACGTGATATAGGCGACCTAGAGCTGACGCTTAAGTATACTAGCCACCTCAAGGTATACGAGCCTGATGCCCTAGCCGACCTCCATGTCGAGCAGGTGCGGGACTACCTCAATAGTCACATAGGCCTACAAAGCCAAGCCTACCTCAGAGCCCTCATGCTAGATCTAGAGCGAGAGGGTGCCGTATCGAGTACTAAGAAACTGATCAGGATGCTCGATGCAGAGTTCGGTCATAGGGCCACTTTACAGCCGTAGAGTTGTCTAGAGGAGCTGGTCGGTAAGTTGTGAGTGGTCTGCTTTGTCATTGGTTGTACTAATTGGGTAGGTGCTCACCTAACTTTTTCTGATCTTAGCGCCATGCATACTTACTCCCTCCTAGAGCTCAATACATATATCAAGCAAGTCGTCGCGCTTAACTTCGAAGATCCCGTATGGATTACTTGCGAAATATCTCAAATCAGGACATCGAGAGGGCAGGTCTACATGGAGCTCATACAGCAGAACGAGGAACAAACCGATATTGTCGCTACCTCAGGAGCTACTATCTGGTACAAAAATCACCTCTTTATCAAGAAAAAGCTAGGAGACCTCTATGACGCCATATTGCAAGACGGTACGCAGGTGTCGCTCAAGATTCAGGTCGCCTTTCACGAGCGGTACGGCCTCAAGCTCAATGTCGTCGACATCGATCCTACCTATACGATCGGCCAACTAGAAATGCAACGACAGCAGATCGTAGAGCGGCTCAAGACGGAGGGCATACTGTACGATAATGCCGCTGTAGATCTACCGATCGTCTTTAGGCGGGTGGCTGTAATCAGCTCAGAGCAGGCTGCAGGTTACAAAGACTTTATGCACCAGTTACACGATAATAGCTACGGCTATGCCTTTGATACGACACTGTATCATGTAGCCGTCCAGGGTGTCAAGGTCGAGGCGGAGGTGGTACAAACCCTCATGCAGATCAAAGCGGCAGCAGAGGACTACGACTGCGTCGTCATCATACGTGGTGGCGGTAGTCGACTCGATCTAGCTGGCTTTGATAATTACAACATAGGCTACCATATTGCCACCTGTCCCATACCAGTGTTTACGGGTATAGGCCACGAGATAGACAATACGGTCGCCGACATCGTGGCGCATACTTCCGTAAAGACGCCTACCGCAGCGGCTGATTTCTTGGTGGAGTTTAACCTGCACTTTGAGTCTGCCATCATAGATCTCGCGCAGCGCATACAGCAGGGGGCTAGGGTAGAGGTACAGCAACATGCTGCACAGCTAGATAGCTTGAGCAGTCGACTGTCTTTGATGGCCCGCCACCTGATTAACCAGAGAGATCGTGACCTCGAGAGTTTTGACAATACCATAGAGGTCGCTGCTAGGCACCTCATCACGACCCGCCGCCAGGATATAGACCACCTAGAGCAATTGGTAAATATCATGGATCCTAAGGAGGTGCTTAAGCGTGGCTATGCCATTCTGACCAAAGCCGGTCGAGTAGCGAAGAGTATCAAAGACGTCAATAAAGGTGACCAAGTCGAGATACAGGTATACGATGGCTCGATCGATGCCAGTGTTAATTAAGCACAAAGACTACTAATACCATTTCTGCTACAGAATTTCACTTATTTTCTGCCTTACTCTTCATCATATTTCGCCAAAAAGCCTCGTGGTAGCTACCCTTCGACAGGCTCAG
>CAYMFD010000050.1:0-25277 GCA_964389475.1 uncultured Saprospiraceae bacterium | reverse complement strand
CCAGTCATGAGAGATGCATGGAGGGTGAGTCGTGATGAGATATATCTCTCATTTTTGGCAGGTATAGAGACACCAAGACAAGATGATCCATGCAAGCAAGCTTATCGTGGATACATCCCACACCTCATGCGCTTAGACCCTACCATACTGGACTGGTCAGCCCTCAACACGACGAGTACAGTAGATTGGAGTCAAGAAACAAGCAACAAGACCATTGTCTACCCCAACCCTACAGTTGGTCGAGTAACAATTGGTTCGAAGCTCTTGAGAGATGCAACGGTGCAAATTCGTAATATGCAAGGGCAGATATTGGATACCTACATCCTCAGTGGCGTACCACAGATCGATCTTGCTGATTACCCAGAGGGCATGTATGTGATATCAATAGATCAACAAGATGCCGAGGGCTTGGTAACGGTCCGAGTGGTAAAGATGTAAAGGAAGAATTTTTGAGGTTAGGGCTTCACTTTGTTGACCTATTCACTGGTTGGTCCTCTTTTAATCCATGGTCTGTCATGCTTATGCACATAGCGCATGGTTACAAGTCATTATAGCAAAGTAGTCCGTCCATCCAACCACTCCCGAAATCGGACATCTGAATACTGAAATCTCGTATCTGAAATCTGACATCCGAAATCTGACATCCGAAATCCGACATCCGAAATCCGACACAAAATCACACCACCTCCACCAGTAGATTGGCGCAGACCTGTCCTGACAAGTGTTGTTTGCCACCTGCAGTATAGTTGAGGTACATACTACGATCGTATTCTTCGATATCGACGATCACCAGTTTAGTACCGAGTTGTATTTGTTTTCTATTGAGAAAAAGTAAGAGCTCCTTATTGCTGTCCTTGAGTCCTCGCAGTATGACTGTACTACCGATACTTGCCTCTGATAAAGTGATAAAGCTCACGACCCTGATATTGCCATCCTTATCAGGTATTGGTGAGCCGTGCGGATCTGCGGTAGGATAGCCCAGCAGGTCATCCATACGATCAAACAGAGCTGTACTCTTGATATGCTCCATCTCCTCGGCTATATCGTGCACCTCCTCCCAACCAAAACCCATGATTTGTGACAGAAAGATCTCCGCTAGGCGATGCCTGCGTACGACCAAAGCTGCTGACCGTAGGCCCTCATCGGTGAGTTTTATCGGTTTGTACTTTTCGTAAGTAAGGAGGCCGGCCTTGTGTAGCTTTTTGACCATATCATTGACCGTAGGAGTACTTACATCGAGTACGCCGGCGACATCAGACACCGCTATATCCACAGACTTGCTATGTAAGTAGTAGAGGGCTTTGAGGTAGTTCTCTTGTGTTTTACTAGACATACTTAAAGGTCAAACTTTTTTATCACTTACCTAAAACAAAGATAGCCCTTTGTCAATTGTTAGATATGTCTAACTTTGTGCCAATATGAAGAACTTCCCAAGACTAATCCTGGCCGCTACCTTGCTGATAACGGCAAGCGCCGCCTCACTCGCGCAATCGCAAGTACGTGGAGTAGTAAGCCTCGATGGTGAGCCTGCTGCCTATGCCCTCCTTAGTGCGGGAGAGGTCACACCAGTCAGTGCCGATGGTCAGGGCAACTATGTGCTCGTACTACCTGCTGGTAGCCACACACTCACCTGTACGTATGTGGGTGCAACAGCTAAGGAAGTGGATATAACCGTGGACGGCGACTCCAGCTATGAGGTTGATATCCGCTTAGAACCTTCTCGTAAGTGGGTAGATGATATCGTGATTACGGGCACCAAGACCTTTAAGCATAAGACCAATTCGCCAGTGAGTGTGCAGGTGTTGAGCAAGGAGACGCTTATGGGAGTCCAGGCCTGTAATGTCTCCGAGGGGCTAAGTTTTCAACCTGGCCTGAGAGTCGAGGTTGACTGCCAAACGTGCAACTACACCCAGCTCCGTATCAATGGTCTTGCTGGTGGTTATAGCCAGATCCTGATCAATGGTCGTCCCATCTTTAGCCCGCTTACTGGCCTATATGGACTAGAGTCTTTACCGACTAACATGATCGATCGTATCGAGGTGGTACGTGGAGGTGGCTCTTCACTCTATGGATCGAGTGCCGTGGCTGGTACGGTCAACATACTGACATCAGTCCCCAAGAAAGATCAATTTTCAATCGGCCACACCCAGCAAGTAATCGGTAATAGTGCCAGCGATAGCCGATCCTCAGCCACCTGGACTAATGTTGCGGATAATGGCAAGGCAGGTGTATCCGTCTTTGGCAACTATCGCATCAGAGACTTTTATGATCATAATGATGACAACTACTCAGAGCTACCCTACTTGCGAACTGGTTCTGTCGGCGCCTCGTCCTTTTGGTTGCCGAGTGACCGAGAGAAACTAGAGGTAAGTGGCAGTTACATCAACGAGTATCGACTGGGTGGCGAGATGAGACGAGACATCCCATCGTTTGAGCTGGGCCAGGGTGAGGAACGACAGCACCACGTCTATACAGGCAGTGTGGACTATCAGATCAATAGTGATGACAAGCGTCGCAGCCTCATTGCCTACATGGCAGCACAGCATACCGATAGAGACCATTATACAGGTATATTGCCTACGGACCCATCCGAGCAAGAGACCTACCTCGACAATCCACCAGTAGGCACTAGTCAGGTCACTACGATAAACTCTGGCCTACAGGTCAATGCGGATATATCACAAAAGAAGGACCTCAGCAACGTCATCACCCTAGGCACAGAAGTTTTAATCGACAATGTCTTCGATGAGATCACAGCTTACAACTATCTGATCGATCAGTCGACAACTAATGTTGGTCTATTTGCCCAGAGCGACTGGCAACTATCAGAGAAGTGGAACCTCCTCTCAGGACTGCGCCTTGACCACCATAACCTCGTAGACCGTCTGCTACTCAATCCTCGCCTAGCACTCCTGTACAAGCCTGGAGCATCGACAAGGGTACGCCTTAGCTATGGTACGGGGTTCAGAGCACCGCAGGCCTTTGATGCAGACCTTCACATTGCTTTTGCTGGTGGTGGCATATCACGGGTACGCCTGTCACCAGAGCTAGCGCCAGAGCAGTCGCAGAGCTGGAGTGCCTCTGTGAGCCATGATGTCATCTCTGAGCGGTATATCGCAGGCTTCACGGTCGAGACCTTCTACACGAGGCTCAACGATGCCTTCTTTTTACAACCTGTAGGTCAAGACAGTTTCGGAGAAGTCTTTGAGAAGCAAAACTCAGATGGAGCTACCGTGGGTGGCGTCACACTAGAACTAAGAGCTAACTATGACCGCAAGGTTCAGCTAGAGACAGGTATCACCTACCAGCAGAGCCGCTTTGATAATGCTGTACAGTACATAGACGACCTGCCAGGTGTCACAGAGTTTGTAAGGACGCCAGACCTCTATGGCTTTGCTACCCTCTCGTATACACCGGATAGTCGCTGGTCGTCTTTCTTGAGTTATGTATACACAGGCAGTATGCTAGTACCGCACTTCGCGGGCTCACCGACACAGCTTGTCGACGAGATCATTACTTCATCAGCTTTTCATGACTTACAGGCCAAGGTCAGTTACGCCTTGCCACTATCATCCTCTAAGGAAATGTCGATCTCACTCGGCTGCCGCAATATCTTCAATGCCTACCAGTCAGACTTCGACATCGGGCCCAACCGAGATAGTAACTTCATATATGGACCTGCGCTACCACGTACGTTTTTCTTAGGGGTTGTTATTAATGGGTAGATGGTAGCTAGGCCTATTAGTCGTAGCCTAGGTTAATGACATAGGTACTTTATGAAATAAGGTCCATTTATTCTACAATTCGTACTTACCTTGAGCTACGATGAGCAACATCAAAATAGCATCTAGTCTCATAGACAGACTTAACGAACGTATAGGCAGGGCGATATCATGGCTATCCTTGGGCCTTGTACTTGTGGTACTAGTCGATGTGGCGATGCGTTACATTTTTCGCTACACGCAGACCTGGATGATCGAGCTCGAGTGGCACCTGTATGCAGCACTGTTCTTATTGTCGGCTGGATATACCCTACTGCATGACAAGCATGTACGGGTAGACCTCTTCTATGCTAGGTATAGTGTCAAGCGCAAGGCATGGGTGGACTTAATCGGCCATACTTTACTACTGCTGCCATGGTGTTACGTCGTGATTACTACGGGTTATCGATATATGATCAATAGTTGGTATATCAGGGAGGGCTCAGACCAGCCAGGCGGTCTACCAGCACGATATGTCATCAAGTCAGCCATCGCCATAGGCTTCGTCTTGCTCCTCTTGCAGGGTGTGAGTCAGATCATCAAGGGTATAGAGCGGATCTGTTCTGGTAGTGATGCCACTACCTAGTTGCGTGGAGGATTAGGATTGTCTTTGTGGACGGCTTCGATTTTTCTCAGTACCTCCTTAGATAACTTGACATCAGCACTCTTGATATTCTCCTCTAGCTGCTGCATTGAGGTCGCCCCTATGATATTGCTCGTCACGAAGGCCGTCTCATTGACATAGGCGAGGGACATCTGAGTCAGTGACAGGCCAGCCTCGTCCGCTATCTTTTGGTAGCTAGCGACAGCACGACGGCCCCGCTCATTATCGTAGCGGCCCATCTGCTTCTTGTATTTGTTGAGTCGTGATGCTGGGGTGTCTTCTCCACGGTGGTACTTACCCGATAATACCCCGAATGCTAGTGGACTATATGCTAGCAAGCCAATCGATTCCCTGTGAGAAACCTCTGCAGTACCGATGTCATAAGCTCGATCTAGAAGGTTGTATGGATTCTGTATAGATACTGGACGATTAGCCCCCAATCTGTCACAAGCCTCTAGCCATCGCATAGTACCCCAAGGCGTCTCATTGCTGAGCCCCCAGTGACGGATCTTACCAGCCTGCTGTAGTTCGCTCAGGGTGGACACCACCTCGTCGAAGTTCTCCTGCCAAGGATCAGAAGCATCATGCACGTAGCCTAGCTTGCCGAAGTAGTTGGTCTTTCGCTCTGGCCAGTGTAGCTGGTAGAGGTCGATATAGTCGGTCTGTAAGCGACGCAGTGACCCCTCTACGGCTTCTGTGATCCGCTCTCGGCTGTAGCCTAGGTTGTCACTGATGTACTTGAGGTTGGGACTCGGGCCTGCTACCTTGGTTGCTAGTATATAGTCATCTCGACGTCCACGGTCCTTGACCCAGGTGCCGATGTAGTCCTCCGTCTTACCATTGTTACTAGACGTACTGGGCACTGCGTAGAGCTCAGCGGTATCTATAAAGTTGACACCATGATCTAGGGCATAGTCCAGCTGCTCATGGGCCTCGGCTTCTGTGTTTTGCTCACCATAAGTCATCGTACCTAGGCATATCTTAGCTACCTCGATCTCAGTTTTCCCCAGTCTTCTATATTCCATGTCTATCTATCTTAATCAATAATTATGTTGGGTCTACCCTCTCCACTTATCTAGTAGTACGCTTAGCTGTTCAGCCTCTTCGTCGGTCAGGTAGTTGAGTTTACCATCTACCTTGGCCATATCCTGCGCCACTTCATCGATGAGAGCCTTACCTGCTTCGGTTATGAATATCTCTACTCGACGTCTATTTGACTCGCACGATCCCCGAGATAGTAGCCCTTTCTTGACCAGCTTGTCTACTAGTCTAGTAAGGTCGCGTTTCTTATCTATCATCACGCTTATGATATGGCTGGGATATGCAGGCTCGGGATCTTTGCCCTTGACGATACGCAGTACATTATAATGCTGCTCCAGTATGCCGTGCTTTTTAAATACAGGTCTATACTGATCACGCATCCAGTGATAGGTATAGAGTAGATTGATCTTAGCCTTGTGGGCCGGACTGCTAAATGCCGTTTGCTTTATTACCTCTCCGATCTCCATGCGTTGCAATTTTACGATAGTTGTTACAACGACATGCGGGATACATGGTTTACAGCAGCTTTGATTTAGATCGTTTGATCAGATAAGTTTGTAGCACCTCTTCGAAGCCTGCATTGATATCTACTGCGACATAGTCAATTTTGTATTGTAGACACTTCATCTTGATCTCGTCGTAGTGAGCAGCAATCTTTTTCTGGTACTGTGCTCTGACCTGATTGGCTTGTAGTTTGACTTCTTCGCCGGACTCCATATCTACGAATAGGTAGGGTCTATCTTGGTAGTCAAAGGCTAGCTCCTTACCCTTGTCGATGGTGTGAAATAATATTACCTCGTGCTTGGCATAACGCAGATGCTGCATAGCAGAGAATAGGGAGTCCGCCGTAGAGGCATTATCCATCATATCGCTAAATATCACCACCAAGCTACGGCGATGTATGCTATCCGCAATGAGGTGTAGCGAGTCGGCTGTGGCTGTAGTCTTACCTCGCTGCTTGTCCGTGATGGCTTTCTCGAGGTAGGTCAGTAGCAGTTGGTAGTGAAGGGTACTACTCTTGGCCTTGGTATGTTCGACAAGTTGATTATCAAATAGCGTGAGGCCAAATGCATCCCTCTGCCGCTTGAGGAGGTTCATAAGAGAGGCTGCAGCGACACTAGACCACTGTAGTTTATTAAAGCTACCATCCTCAGGGAAGTACATAGACGAGCTCGTGTCAAGCACGATCTGGCATCGTAGGTTAGTCTCCTCCTCGTAGCGCTTGACGAACATCTTGTCCGTACGGGCATAGACCTTCCAGTCGATATTCTTGGTCGATTCGCCGGGATTGTAGATTCTATGCTCTGCGAACTCCACGCTAAATCCGTGGAAGGGGCT
Source organism: uncultured Saprospiraceae bacterium (assembly GCA_964389475.1). Taxonomy (GTDB): domain Bacteria; phylum Bacteroidota; class Bacteroidia; order Chitinophagales; family Saprospiraceae; genus CAYMFD01. Next base: position 18,533 of record CAYMFD010000050.1, on the reverse strand, counting down.
CTTGTGCAAGCCGATGATAAAGCCTTCTACGACCTGCTTGGCTAGAAGGTCGAGATTTTCAATTTGCTTGAGATCAAAGCCCTGTAGGTATGCCATATTTATTATTAATGAAGCTCAAATATAAGCCTTCAACATCTGTAAAACGTTATCACTAGAGCGGAGCTATATGCAGAGAATATAAATCCGTATGTGAAACTACTTTCATATAAACAAAAAGTGTACTTTTGCACCCTGAAATAAACACAGGTCTACTATGCCAAAGATGAAAACTCACTCAAGTGCGAAGAAGAGATTCAAGATCACTGGGTCAGGAAAGGTGAAGAGATTTCAGGCTTACACCAGTCACATGATGCGTAACAAAAGCAAGAAGGCGAAAACTCGTCTCGGCGGAAGTGCACTAGTATCACCAGCTGATGAGCCAAGAATCAAACGCTTACTCTGTAAGTAATTCACTTATTTTTTAACGAGGACGCAGGACCCAAAGTATCACATGATCCCTGCGTCGTACTAAAACTATTAAATTATGCCACGGTCAGTAAATGCAGTAGCAAGTCGTAAAAGACGAAAAAAGATCCTTAAGCAAGCCAAAGGTTACTTTGGTGCAAGAAGTAAAGTCTACACAGTAGCGAAAAATGCGGTTGAGAAAGCCCTAACATACGCTTACAGAGACAGACGTAACAAGAAAAGAGCATTCCGTAGATTATGGATAGCTCGTATTAACGCTGCAGCTAGACAGCACGACACGACGTATAGCCGTTTCATGCATGCACTAGCGCAGAAAGATATCCAGCTCAACAGAAAGGTACTTGCAGATATGGCGATGAATCACCCTGCTGCTTTCAAAGCTATTGTCGACGCTGTCAAGTAAGACAAAGTAACAGATACATAAGAAGGTCATCTCTCATCGAGGTGGCCTTTCTTTGTTTTATCACAACTACTAAGGAGGTCTCTACATTATAGGAGTAGACATATTAAAACAGATGACATCTTATAAAAAAGTTACACCATACGGTGATGAGGAGAATAAAAAAGGTCAAGTCACACAGATGTTTGACTCGATCGCTCCATACTATGACTACCTCAATCGGTTCTTGTCACTAGGGATAGATATCACCTGGCGTAACAAGCTGATCGCCAAGCTCAAGCCCCTACAGCCAAAGCGTATACTTGACGTAGCTACTGGTACCGCGGACCTTGCCGTCTCTATGGCTAAGGCGCTAAAGCCGGATGCTGTCGTCGGTATGGATATCAGTAAGGAGATGCTCAAGGTCGGCGATAAGAAGATCCTCAAGAAAGGTCTAGATAAGACGGTGGTACTAGAGCATGGAGACTCCGAAAACCTAAAGTATAATACCGGAGAATTTGATGCTGTGACAGCAGCTTTCGGAGTACGTAACTTTGAGAACCTTAAGGCAGGTCTACAGGAAATGCATCGGGTACTAGCGCCAGGCGGTCACATCATGATCCTGGAGTTTAGCAGGCCTCGCGTTTTTCCCATAAAACAGTTGTTTAATGCATACTTTAAGTATCTGCTTCCCGTTATAGGAAGGCTAAAATCAAAGGACCCCAAGGCATATCAATACCTTTATGAATCGGTACAGGTGTTTCCAGACTATGATCAGTTTACAGGCATCCTCTCAGAGGTCGGCTTTAGTGAGACGTCGTACCAACCTTTAAGCTTCGGCATATGCACTATATACGTGGGTATAAAATAACCGCCATAGGTGTACTACTCCTGATCGCAGGTATGCTGTCTGCCCAGCAAAATCGTTCTGGAAACCGTAATTACTACGACTTTCAGTCCAAGCAGTACTACTTCGGACTTTCCCTAGGTGGTAACACGTCAAGCTACAAGGTCAATCAGAGCAGATTTTTTGCCGAGAACGATAGTATCAGCGTGGTGCAGGGCGGTCGAGGCCCAGGTTTTGATATACACTTTATCCTTAACGTCAAGATCGGTCAATACTTTGATTTCAGGGCTCTGCCAGGATTTTCGCTGGGTAATAGTCGTACGCTTGAGTTTGAAGATCGTAACGGTGCGATGCAAACCCGTACGTACGAGAGTGTATTCGTGGAGAGTCCATTTTTGATCCGATTTAAGTCCGAACCTTACAGGGATAAGCGGGCCTTCGTCGTCGCAGGATTTAAGTATAGTTACGATGTGCAAAGTAATAGTAGCTCGCGACAAGCCAATACTCTAGTTAAGATTAGTCCTCACGACTTCGCCTTTGAGATAGGGGCTGGGCTGCAATTCTTCTATCCTTACTTTATCTTTAGCCCAGAGATCAAGTGGAGCCGTGGCTTAGGCAATATACTTATATACGACGATCGACTCGCAGAGAGTCGCGTCATCGAGCAGGTCCGCTCTAGTGTCTTTACGATCTCCTTTCACTTCGAGGGATAGGCATGAACTACCTGGCACACAGCCTCCTCTCCTACGATACACCTCAACTGACAGTCGGCAACTTCATAGCCGATATGATCAGCAATAAGTTGGTGCCAGATCTCCCTCTCGGTTACCGTAATGGCATCACACTGCATAGGCACATCGACCACTACACCGACTCGCACCCTATCGTACGAGCATCGACGGCGCTGATCCGTGATAGACAGCGTAAGTATGCGCCAGTAGTTGTAGATATGCTATACGACTATATCCTAGCTATGAACTGGGCAAGGGTAACCGACCATCCGATAGATCGCGTCATCAGTAGTACTTATAGCCTACTCACAGATGCCCTGCCACAACTACCCGCTAGGGTGCAGCATAAGGTGCGGTCAATGATTGATGATAATGCACTACTGCGCTACACTACCCTACCAGGTATGCATAAGGCATTTGGATATCTCAGTCGTAGGGCTAAGTTTGACAATGGTTTTGATATGGCGGTCAGAGACCTGCTAGACCACTATGACGAGCTAGAAAATGGCTTTTTATCCTTCTTCCCAGACCTGCAGGCGAGTTGCATAGCCGTGGTACAGCAGCTGCCATCATCTCAGTAAGATATACACTATGCCTACTCCTAATCATATGGACCTCTCACACCTTACGGTCGTAGAGCTGGCATCTGTGCTGGCAGGGCCTATGTCTGCTATGTTTTTTGCGGAGCTAGGCGCGACGGTGCATAAGATCGAAAATGCTAAGACGGGTGGTGACATGACTAGGCGGTGGCGACTACCCGAGGGAGATGATGGTGGGATTAGTGCCTACTATGCCAGTGTCAACTACGGTAAGCAAGTACACATGCTAGACCTCACTGTGCCTGCAGATCGCGATCGCCTCTATGCCCTGGTAGCTGAGGCAGATATCGTTATCTCCAATTACAATGATGAGGTAAGTGCCAAGCTAGGGGTGACCTACTCGCAGCTAAAAGCGATCAAGGACGATCTGATCTATGCTCAGCTATACGCTTATGAGCCTGGTAATAACCGCCCTGGATTTGATCTAGTGATGCAGGCTGAGACGGGCTTCATGATGATGAATGGACATGATGATGGACCTCCAGCTAAGATGCCGGTAGCACTCATAGATGTCCTCGCAGCTCATCAAATCAAAGCGTCTATCCTACTGGCTCTATACCAGCGAGCTCGTACAGGCCTCGGTAGCTACTGCACGACCAGCCTGTACCAGTCTGGGATAGCCGCTCTAGCCAATCAAGGCAGCAACTATCTCAACGCTGGACATATACCTGGGCGACTGGGTACATTACATCCTAACATAGCGCCATACGGTGATATGTTTAAGACTCGGGACGGCGAAGTGCTGATGCTGGCCGTCGGTAGCGACCGCCAGTGGCAAAAACTGGGGAAAACCCTTAATTTTACTCCCACTATCAGCGATACATTTGATAGTAACGAGGAGCGAGTCAAAAACCGCCAACGACTATCTGACCTATTACAGGCGATAATCCAAGAACTTGACTACGATAACCTCGCCGCCCAATTGACCTCGAATGCAATACCTTTTTGTAAACTGATGCCATTAGACGAGGTCTTTAATAACCCCCTAGCAAGACAGATGATCCTGCGAGAAAAGCAGTTCTCTGGTGAAATTACTAGTACGATAAGTACTATTGCCTTTGATGTGCAGTAGTATGATTCTAGATGCTAGTATGATTTTTGCAGGTAAATAAGCCCACTTTTCATTAAGCCAACTGTATATTTAAGGTCTGATTACGAGGCCTATACAAGTGAAATGTATTTGTAATTTAATACTATGCAGATGATACCAACCTACAAACACAAGATTGCGCTACTGATTTATTTCAGCGTAGCGGCATCTGTTTTCTGCCTGCAAGGGCAAGATCTGCATTACACGCAGTTTTACAATAGTCCCTTAAATATCAACCCGGCATTGACAGGTGTCTACAATGGTGACCAACGGGTGATCGGTAGTTTACGAGATCAGTGGCGTTCTGTTCCCGTACCTTGGTTTACGTTTAGCGGTAGCTATGACCAAAAGCACTACCTTAAGAATCACGATGAAGGATTTATGGGTTGGGGTGCCATCGTCAACCATGATCGACAGGGTGACTCCCGACTCAACCTGACTAGCATAAGTGGTACTGCCAGTTACACCCGCATACTCGCCCCAGAGCATCTATTGACTGGTGGTCTACTCCTGGGTTTTGCGAGCAGAGGATTTGACCTAGAGAGTCTTACGTGGGATAGCCAGTGGGATGGACAAGACTTCGATCCTAGTCGTGCGACGGGCGAGGGATTTAATGCGGAGCGGGTCAACTATCTGGAGACTGGTCTCGGGATCAATTACCGGTTTCAGCGTAGTGCTCGTACACACCTCAACGTAGGTGTCGGCGTCTTTCACGTGTACGAGCCAACGACTACCTTTTATGATACTGATAATCAGAAGCTGCCGCGGCACTATAGCTTGACGGCTGTCGGCAATTTCGAACTAGCTGACGCGGTCGACATACAACTACACGCCATGCACCAGATACAGGACGTATATGACGAAACTGTCGTGGGCCTCCTCGGTAAGTTCTACATCTCGCAGCAACGTGGTAATGAGTGGCGGCTAGACCTAGGTGGTAGCTATCGTACTTCTGGCGCTATCGCTCCTACTATAGCCATGTCGTGGAATCAATGGTACGTGGGCTTTAGTTACGATATCGACATATCGGACTTCGATCAGTATACCAATGGTAGAGGTGGCCCAGAGTTACATGTGCGGTATATCATCACTCATGTCAAAGACCTCGACAAGACGAAAGTCTGTCCCATTTACTAATCACCCGATCTAAGCAAGACCTATGAAGTTCAGAATACTATATATACTGGCACTGGCGATGATCACTCAGATCGGACAGGGTCAGACCAAGAAGGCCTACCTAAAGGCTGCAGATGAAAAGTATGAGAAGAAGGACTACTACTCTGCCCTCTCCTTCTACTCGGAGGCTCTAGCCTTTGACTCTACAGACCTCGATGTGCGGTATTATATCGCTGAGAGTGCTAGAGGCTTTAATGCCTACACGACGGCTGCAATCAATTACTCCTACATCCTCGACGTAGACACAATAGGCACCTACCCTGACGCTAGTCTACGTCTAGGTGAGATGTGGATGATGCTCGGCAACTACGACGAAGCACTCAACCTCTACAACATATACCTCGGTGAGCATAGTGGTGAGAATGAAGACTACGATGCGATCGCTCAGTCGGGTATAGCATCTGCCGAGTATGCCAAGGAGAAGGTGCTCTCTGCTGATGAAGGACTCGAAGTATCGAGACTACCCGATGGCATCAATACACCCTACAGTGAGTTCGCCGCCAGAGAGCTAGGTGAGAGCTTGCTATACAGCAGCCATGGCTACGGATATGATGACGGGCCGGATGGTCAGCAAGTACTAGGCCGTGTCCTGGAGAGCATAGACTCGGGTGCTGGAGATATTATCAACCTAGATGAGGTCTACGCAAGCCGATCGGTCGCCAATGCTACGTTTGCCAGTGATAGCACGGTCATCTTGAGCATCTGCGAGTACGTAGGTGTCGATGAGTTGCGCTGTGATCTTTATGAGACGGCCTTTGTCAGTGACTCGACCTTTGGTACTCCTATACCACTCTCCATCAATGTAGACAGTAGTACGACTACGCAACCATTTTTGATGCAAGATGCAGGCGGCGAGACATACCTATACTTCGTGAGTGATAGAGCAGGTGGAGCCGGTAATCTCGACATATACTATACCAAAAGAGAAGGCGACAACCTCTGGAGTGATCCTGTCAATGTCACAAGTATTAATACGGCTGGAGATGATATATCGCCGTCCTATAGCTATCTTGATGGACGCCTCTACTGGAGTAGTAATGGTCGCCCTACTCTAGGAGGCTATGACGTTTATAGTGCCACGAAGTATGCGGACTATACATTCGGTGATGTTGTACACCTCGATGCGCCTGTAAATAGTTCTTTTAACGATATCTACTATACAGTCGTAGCTGAGGGTGACAAAGCCTACTTCTCTAGTAACCGGACAGGTAGTCTCTACATCGAGCCGGGGCAGGAGGCATGTTGTTATGATATCTATGAAGCTAGTTTCGATGTAGTGCAGCTAGATCTGCTAGCGATGACCTACGACCTGCTGACTCAAGACAGCCTTACAGATGTAACGGTGTCACTATACGACGCTGCGACGGGTAGACTTATAAGCACAAGTAGTAACCTGGACGGTAAGGATCACACATTTGACCTAGTGCAAGGTCGAGAGTACTATCTCGTATCCTCTAAACCTGGATACTACAACGATACACTAGCGCTTAATACGACTGGTCTAGACGGTACCATAGAGCGAAAGATCTATCTCGATAGTGATCGCTATGCGCTGGACTTGATGACCTTTGATAAAAGATCAGGAGCTCCATTACCGGGTACTACCATTACGCTTATTGACCTTAGCGACAACTCGATTGCAGATATCGTACAGATCAATGAACTGGGTAATGACTACATGTTCATACTAGAGCCCAATAAGCGATACCGCATAGAGGCAAGTAAAGATGGATTCATTACATCTACGGCTGAGGTAAGTACGATCGGTGATGACATCGATAAGCGTATCAAGCTAGACATGTACCTAGATAGCTTTGACCTGAACATACACCTGCCAGTAGACTTGTACTTTGCTAATGATCAGCCAGATCCGGGCAGTCGACGTACATCAACCGATAAGGTGTACTCTGACCTTTACTACGCCTATATAAAGGAGGAAGGTGCATACAAACGACGCAATCCAGGAGAAGCGGGAGAGCTAGAGGCCTTTTTCTCACAAGACGTGAAAGGTGGCTATGTACAGATGCAGAAATTCTACGACGAGCTGTTTAAGGCAATGGAGGCTGGTGTAGCGATCGAACTCACCATTAAGGGACATACCTCTCCCCTAGCTGTCAATAAGTACAACCTCGTACTCGGTCAGCGACGTGTCGAGAGTGTTAAGAATGACATCGGCTCGTACCGCGGCGGCATACTCAATCAGTATCTCGAAAATGGTCAAATCGTGATCACAGACATCTCCTACGGTGAGGAGATCACAGCACCTGATGTAAGTGATCAGAGTAACAATAAGCGTAGTTCCATCTACAGTGTCAATGCCGCTCAAGAACGAAGGGTGGAGATTATCAAAGCCACTAAACAGCGATAGAAGATGATCCATAGATATATAAAACAATCCATCAGGTTAGTAGCCTGTACAATAGTCGCATTGCTTGCTCTAGCACCGAGTGCCCATGCTACTCACATCGTTGGTGGTGATATTAACTATCGTTACTTAGGTAATGAGGAGTTTGAGATCATACTCGTCATCAGAAGAGACTGCTTCCTAGGAAGCCTGGAGGCAGAGTTTGACGATCCTGCCGCTATCGGTATTTATGACCAAAATGGCATCCTACTACCCAATATTCCGGGTATAGGAAGAGCCATATTCGTCCCATTTGATGCGACCGACACACTTAACAATAGGATCGTGAGTGACTGCGGATTCGAAGGAGAGCAGGTATGTGTTGAAGAAACGGCTTACAGGACAACGGTAAGGCTACCTCAGCGACCTGGTGGCTATTTCTTGGGTTATAATCGTTGCTGTCGTAATGGTTCGTTGACCAATGTTGACGATCCGCTCCAGACTGGTGCTAGCTTTTATACTCGTATCGAAGAGTCTGTCTACACGCAAGGTAATAGCTCGCCAGTATTTGACCAATGGCCAACGGTGTATATATGTACAGATGAAGATGTCAATTTCGATTCTCGTGCGACTGATCCCGATGGTGACTCTCTCGTATACGAGCTGTTTACACCCTTTACAGGTGGTACGTTTGATCGACCAAAACCACAACCTCAATCACGATTAGACTTTACACCCATCGTATACAACCCGCCATTTAGTCTCCAAAATCTTCTCGGTGGTTTCGATCCTCTACGGATAGATCCTCAGACTGGATTGATATCAGGTACACCTGTGATTACTGGTCAGTTTTTGGTAGGTGTACGGGTCAAGGAATACCGTAATGGCGTCTTAATAGGTAGTACCAATCGGGATTTTCAATACAACGTACGAGTGTGTAGTCAACCTCCACTTGCACAGTTTTCTAATCCTGATGTGATCTGTGATGGACTTACCGTTGATTTTGACAATAATAGCTTGAGTGCTAGCGATTACCAGTGGCAGTTTGACTTTCCTACCACGGACTCAAGTCTCATCAGCCTTGAAGAAGATCCTACATTTACATTTCCAGCTTCTGGCTTTTACGATATTCAGCTGATAGCTACTCGAGGCTCTGATGCATGTGCTGATACTAGTGTGACCCGTGTTGGCGTTTTTGAGAGACAGGCAATACCAGGCTTCTCTGTTGGCTTATCAAGTTGTGACGGCGATGAGGGTACGATCATGATAACGGATCTCTCCGATGTGGTAGTTGATAGCTTTAACATCACGGCATACGCCTACACGCTAGTGCAGAATGGCGATACGATCCGTAGCTCGGACCCCCAGCCTACATTTACCGTGAGTGATACGACATTCACCATTACTCAGGAGGTCTTCACATCTAGCGAATGCTCGATCGACACTACCCTAGTACTGGACTACAACGACTTGCTACCTCAGGTCAGTGGTAGCTGGCAGGTGGAGGAATGCCTGATAGCGGATAGTACATTCTCCATACGTCTAGAAGATCTAGGCACCTACGTAGGTACGGTCGCCAGTGTGGTATGGGATATCGATAACAGTAGCCAGGCCATAAGCGTTACGGGAGGCAATGTAGTAGCGACACTTACCTACCAGAGCGAATCACTCATACGCGTCACACAGACCGTAACACTAGACAACGGTTGTGTAGGTGAGGCTACGTTTACAATAGATCCTACAAGCGATATCGTAAGCATAGTATGGCTAGACGAACCCATCAGTGCCTGTACGGGTGACCAAGTGAGGCTAGTGGCCAATCCTAATCAAGAATGGGACTATACCTGGGAGCCTATTAATGGTCTGTCATTTACCACACCGATTAACCAGAGTGACCCGCTCTTTGTGGGTATGTCCTCTGGCGTGTACTACGTAACCGTTACCGATGGAGAATGTGACTACACGGACTCTATAGTGGTAGAGTTAGTAGATCAACTAGAGATTGATGTCACGGGTATCGCTGTAGATTGTGGCGGCGGCATAGAGTTAACTGCGACAGGTGGAGGCAATGACAGCCTCTATCAGTGGAGTTTGACTGCTGACTTCAGTGACACCTTGTTCATTGGCAACCCGCTAGCTACAACTGTCACTGACAATGATGCCGTGTACTATGTACGTTACGGCATTGAGGACTGTGTCAGCGCAGCGGATAGTATTGCTGCTGGCGACGTGTTGGCTATCGCCGATTATACTTTTGAACGCATAGACTGTCCCAGCCAGGATAGTGTGCGACTACTCTTTACAGATAACAGCAATAATGGTAGTCCAGGCTTCGTACCTATCTCTTGGTCATGGGCCATCAGTGCCTCTGGACAGGTGCCACTTACGGGATCAGGGGATAGTATAGAGGTCGTAGTACCTAAGAATGTACCCCTAGAAGTCATCCTGCAGGTAGTTTACGAAAACGGTTGCCAGAGCACGACAATAGATACCATCACACCTGGACCTTACGCCGATGTTGTATTCGTACAAGAGCCAGCAATCACTATATGTACAGGTGATAGCACTAGGATAGTAAGTAACGGTAATCTTGCGTGGACGTATACTTGGTCACCTACTGCTGATCTTAACTTCGACGATGGCATGCATGACCCGCTGTGGACTGGTACGATGACATCGACCTACTATGTAACTGTGACGGATGGTATATGTACGGTGATGGATAGTGTACGGATAGAACTAGCAGATGCACTGGACATCGATATAGAAGGTACGCAGATAGACTGCGACGGTACCCTCTTACTTGCGGGTGTGGGTGGAGCCAACCCTGACCTGTACGAGTGGAGTACCTCCAGTACGTTTGACCTTATCGTCTTCACCGGTAGTCCGCTGCAGGTAGTGGCTGATGATCCTGATGCAGTGATCTATGTGCGGTATAATAACGGAGAATGTGTATCACCTCTCGATAGTATCCGACTAGGTGATGTGGTGGCTATGGCTGACTTTACAATAACCGCCCAAGACTGCCCAACAGAAAGTACGGCGACAATCGTAATCTCTGATAATAGTGCTACAACAAGCCCGGGGTTCACTCCTATATCATGGGAGTGGATGATAGGGCCCGTCGGCAATGCACAGTCATATACCACCCAGGAGGTTACGATTACAATCGACAAGGACTCTCTCATAGTTGTCAACCTCATGGTTACCTATGAGAACGGGTGTACCTCCGAGATAAGCGATACGCTTGTACCCGGGCCTTTTGCCAATATCGGCTTTGACCTACCCGTCTTGCAGATCTGTACAGGCGATAGCGTACGTATTGTCAATAATCCTAACTCTGACTTTCTTTATTCTTGGGACCCTACGACAGGTTTGCTATTTGATAATCTACCAGACCAGAGTGATCCTCTATTCGTCGGTAATACTACCACCACGTATGGTGTAACTGTTACCGATGGTCTATGTACGGTAGATACGACCGTTACGGTAGAGATTGTCGATCAGATCGATCTCGTGATAGATGGTAGTGTAGGCGTATGTGATAGTGATGTCGAGCTAACTGTAAGCGGAGCCCTCGGTGCTGGTGACTATCAGTGGAGTCTCAACGAGAGCTTCGATCCCATCCTTACCACGGGAGATACATTAAGGACTACCCTGCCTGCGAATAGTACCACTTACTACGTGAGATATGTAGGGCCAGAGTGTAATAGCCCGACAGATAGCATCCTCCTCGAGAACAAGGATATCATGCTAGACTGGATAGAACCCTTCCCAATCTGTAATGGTGATAGTACGGTGTGGCAGTTCTTTAATAGCGACCCCAGTCAGCAGCTGACGTTCGTTTGGCAAGACGACGTACACATAGTACGTGGCGGTAATACGGGTATGCCGACTATAGTTGTAAGCCCTGATGAGACTGAGGATTTTGATCTGTTCTTCTCTGTCGTTAACGAGTTTGGCTGCGAGTTGACAGATACAATAACGTTTACTATTGCCGAAAGGCCTGTGCTGGATTACGAGCACTTTACCGACTCTTGTGGTGGTACGACTATATGCTTTGAGGTTTTCGATTCTATAGATTACAATGGTCTACTACTTTGGAATTTTGGTGATATCAACGATCCTACACAGAATGTGCTTGGCGATAGTACTTGCTTCACTTTTCCTGATACGGGTACTTATAATGTCGCTGTATGGTCGGTATCTGGCTCGTGCTCGAGTGATACTGTATTTAGAGATATCACGGTTTATCCACAGGTGGTGATCGATCCTATAGATGATCAGATCGTCTGTGCTACCGAGATAGGTACGGTCACGCCTACTAGTAATATCCCTGGTACAGAGTACCTATACTGTACGATCGAGGGTGACACAATAGGTGTGGGTGCTAGTGTAGACATACAGGTACTCAGAGACACCAGTATAATCGTCAAGGCTGTCGCTCCAGATGGCTGCACTGATACTGCGATTGCCCGCCTACTACTGTATGAGTTTGACGCTGTGGTGGATATACCGCAATTCGTCTGCGTGGCGCAGGATACGTCGATCATGATTATGAGTGCTAGCGGTAACGACTACTCCTACCAGTGGGGTCCCGACGCTTGTATCATATCAGGTGCAGATACGGACAAACCACGTATCAATGTTGCCTTAGCCAAAGACCTTTCGGTAACAATTACTGACAATGTGACAGGATGTATCGACAGCTTCTCCTACCCTATTACGGTGACAGAGTTCGAGATAGATGTAGAGGCCGAACCAGATACGATCATCAACCGTGGAGAAGAGCTTACCATACAAGTTGTTAATGGCGTGGAGACATGGATCTACACGTGGTCTAATGGTAGCACCGATGGTAGTCAAGTAGTCATGCCTGATAGTACGACGACTTATATCGTCACTGTGACTAACGAGGACGGCTGTGTCGCGATAGACAGTATCACGATCACAGTCCGACAACCTAATTGTGATGAGGACGACATCTTTCTGCCGACTGCATTTTCTCCCAATGGGGATAACGTTAATGACGTCTTATTCGTGAGGAGTAATTTCATCGCTGAGATGGAGTTACTCATCTACAATAGGTGGGGTGAGGAAGTCTTCTTTAGCAACGATCAAGCAGTAGGCTGGGACGGCACCTTTGGTGGGGAAACCTTACCGCCGGATGCCTATGCGTTTGCGCTATCTGTCATATGTATAGATGGTACTGGAAGCTATCAGACCAAAGGCAATGTGTCTATACTGAAGTAGTGGCTGGAGTTGTTGTAACTACGACCTTCTTAGGACCAGTAGGCTTATGGCGAGCTATGACGAGGGCGGACTATGTACTGATAGAGGCTTGTGAGCACTATCAGAAGAGAAGCTACCGCCACAGATCATATGTCATGGGCCCTAATGGTGTACAGCTACTAAGTGTGCCCTTAGCGAGCGGTAAGCATAGCGGTCAGTCCATAAAGGACGTCTTGATAAGCTATGAGCATGACTGGGTAGGTCCTATGCTACATACACTGAGGTCAGCGTTAGGATCTGCTGCGTACTACGATTACTACTACGATGATCTAGCCGACATACTACGTGGTAGGCATGAGACTCTATGGTCGCTCAACGAGGCATGCACTCAGTTTATCATAAAGTCTATCGGATTGACACTAGACCTCAGAGAGACAACTACTTACCAAAAGTCATATGAGGTAGAAAGCGATCTGAGATCCTATCAGCTCAAGCCAGCCCCTAGTGATGCGGCAGGTTATGAGCAGGTATGGTCTGATAGGCATGGCTATTGGGATAATCTCTCAGTAGTAGATCTTCTCTTTTGTTTGGGTCCTGAGTCAGTACTGTACTTAACAAGTTAGTACTGACGGGGCGATCACCTGGACAATGTAGTAGCGTATAGCTTACTATTCTTTACTACCGTTTTTTGATAATACTACGACTTCCTGTATTAGGGATAAGACTATCTTTATAATCATGCAGCATTACGTCGACGTCTTTATCAATGGCTACAAGGGTTATGCATCCTACCTGTGGTCAGAAATCACCAACCCTACCTGGGAATCATACTTCTATTGGTTGATTCTCGTGAGTTTATTCTTTTTTTTGCTAGAGGTAATCATGCCTTGGCGCAAGGGGCAAAAGATACTTCGCAAAGACTTCTGGCTGGATGCCTTCTACATGTTCTTTAACTTCTTCCTATTTAGCCTAGTCATCTATAATGCTGCTAGTGATGTAGTCGTCGATCTGTTTAATGGTGTATGGATAGGTCTTACGGGCAATGACCTCCAAGGCATGAATCCACTCAACAGCTGGCCTATGTGGTCTGTCCTATTAGTAGGGTTCGTCGTTAGAGATTTTGTACAGTGGTGGGTACATCGATTATTACACGCTGTGGAGTGGTTGTGGCGATTTCATCAGGTTCATCACAGTGTCAAGGAGATGGGTTTTGCCGCTCACTTACGCTACCACTGGATGGAGACTATTGTATATAGATCCTTAGAGTACTTGCCTTTGGCGATGCTAGGTATTGGCCTCTACGATTTCTTTGTCATACACATCTTTACGCTGGCTTGGGGCCACTACAATCATTCTAATATTTCAGTCTCTAGCAAGGTCACTGGTGGTATCATTGGCTTATTGATAGGAAGTGTCGCAGCACTAGGCCTAGCAGATATTACGTATTTGGATGGTCTCAGTATGCCTGTAGTAGCAGCCATGGTTGTTTTGCATATCCTGGTCGGCTATTTCGCGTTAGGGCCATTTATGAAGAAGCTCTTTAACAGCCCAGACATGCATATATGGCACCATGCCCATGATCTGCCTGCAGGTTATAGGACTGGCGCTAATTTTGGAATCACCCTGGCGATATGGGATTACATCTTCGGCACTGATTATCAGCCTCATTCCGGTAGGGATATAGATCTCGGCTTCGAAGGCGTTGAGCACTTTCCCAGTGATTTTGGGGGACAGGCGATCTATGGTCTGAAGTAGTGATTCGAGATGAGTACAATCATCCCTACTAGGAAGTCAGCATGATAAGCCTAAGCATAGTATCTTGCCGCTATGGAGATTGCGCTTATTTCGGATAATCACGGTTATGATGGTCATGATATACTTAGCCACATCGAGGGCTGTGATGAAGTATGGCATGCTGGAGATATCGGCAACCTTGCCAGCCTAGAGAAAATTGAGGCTATTGCACCCATCAGAGGTGTATATGGCAATATCGACGATCGAGACGTGCGAGCAGTCTACCCTCTTGATCAGATCTGGACTGTCAATGGAATGAAGGTCGTCATGACCCACATAGGCAATTATCCACCGAAATACTACAAGCGCATTAGGCACATTTTAAAGAAGGAGAAGCCACACTTATACATCTGTGGACACTCTCACATCTGTAGAGTGATGCCCGACCGAGATCTCAACCTTCTGCATATGAACCCCGGTGCATACGGTCACCATGGTTTTCACAAGATGAGGACTATGCTACGTTTTAGAGTGGGAGAAGGTAGAGTCCATGACGTACGTGTGGTAGAGTTAGGTCTACGTGGTATCAAGCATAGTACTAAACCTCTTATCTAGAAAATAGTGAACTACACCAACTCTTTTTGATAGTAGGATAAGAGCAATTTTGACAGGACTCTGGTCGGTCTTGACTTGGTACCGTCCTAGAGAGTGATTTGGGTATAATACGCTGCGGGTAGAACCGTGGCAGCGCTAACCTTGCCTACTCTTTGTAATAAGAAGGCGCTGCATTGAACGAGGTCGAAATGCGCCGTGCTGAGGTTCTCAAGGTGAGTCCAGTCAGGCCGCACCGACACTTGCATAAAGCCAAAAGATCATAACTTATTAGAAACAAGACGTTTGATGCCTAATAGTGGATTTGGTGAGTGAGTACCAATAACTGTCATGATTGTCAGTATAGAAGTAAAAAAGCGGTGCACCCAACTAAGAGTACACCGCTTCTATTTCTGGGGTTTACAGTTTAACGTATAACTAGAACCCGTTCCGTAAATACCTTTCTACCGTCTACAAGCTGTATGTGATACATACCTCCATTGTATTCAGAGAGATCAATATTAACCTCACGCATATCTGTAGACTCTACGGTCATCGTCTTGACAACCTGGCCACGACTATCAAATATTGTCACTAAGCCTTGCTCCGTATCAAGTCTGCCACTCATCGTAAATAGTCCATCACTTGGGTTTGGCGAAATCACAAGGCGTGTTCCACAATTGACCTTTGTGATCAGTACTGGGTTTGATATTTCAAGACATCCGCTCAGGTCATCTGGGAAGTTGGCACCAACGACTGCTCCAGCAAAGGCAAAATCATGCGCTACATGGTACAACGTACATACGCCAGGGCTATATGCCTCAAAGTCCTGCGCAATAAAGTCAGCATATGTATCGAATAGATCCATGATCTGACCACTAGGGTCGACCAATACAAATGTCCCGTCAGTTCCTGTTGCTCCTACCAGTGTAATATCCGTCAAGAAATCAGGTAAACCGTCTAGACAAACGTCTATCGGTCCTCCAGTAAGTACGCCTGGATCAAGTGCCGAGCTACAAGTTGTTGCTATCTCTAGTTCGTCAATATCCCATGCGTTAACAGGTTCTGGCAAGCCGATAGTACAGTAAGCCGTCAATCTAATCGTAAAGTCTGTAGTCGACGTCACATTGAAGTCAGGGCCTGTAAATTCAAAGACACGCTGATTCCAAGCTCTTTCTGTAGCAATACCGATTGAGTCAAAGATGACAACACCGTTTTTCTCTACACTCACAGCAAACAGAGTAGGATAATTATTGGGCCCATCAGGTCCATCTACCCAGTCGAAGTTCTCTGGTGCTTGCTCGAAGAAGGATAATCGCTCTAGGCGACCAGTACCATTACTTGCTGGATCAACGATCAAGTCTATTATGATGGCCTTGTCAGAGCCTGCATCATAAGTACAGCTATTGTCTGAAGACACACACATACCTATTCCTACAGCACCCGGCGTACAAGAGTGTCCGTTGATACTTGGATTATCTCTGTATAGATTACCGCCTACGACCTCTATCTCGGTGCAACCTGCTGTATTGTTAACCTCGCCGGTCAGTTCTGAGTAGTCAGATCCGCTACCGTCCGTCGAAACAGAATAGCAATTATCCATCGAGAATAGTACGGTGCTAGTATCGATCGTTGCCATGATCATCGATTTCTCAACGGGTATACCATTGGATATCTCTACACAACCGTCTATATCATCGAATACATCACCAACTTCAACACCAGTAAATAAGCCACTGTATGCCACATGATAGATCATACAAGTACCTGCAGTGGCCTGGTTAAAGTCATATGCTTCTAGACCAGCCAACGTTGCGAATACCGCTGTAACAATACCATTGTCAGTGACAATCCATTGTGTAGTACCTGCAACCGTACCTGTGAGGTCTAGATCTGTAACAAAGTCGCTACTACCGTCAAGGCAGAAGTTATAAGAGCCTCCTATCAATACACCTGATTGTGGTGCTGTGGAGTCATCAATGACTACTGAATCATCGTCTGTACATCCTGCAGCATCTGTTACGGTCACTGTATAAGTGCCAGCGGCAAGGTTGCTTATCGATGCAGTAGTAGCACCGGTGCTCCATGCATAGGTGTATGGTGCTGTACCGCTAGTTGCTGATGCAGTTGCAGTACCGTTGTCTTCCCCACAAATAGTGTCTGAACCATTCGCAGAAGCGACTACATCACTGCTACCGTCTATAGTTACTGTCGTATTATCTACACATCCAGCAGCATCTGTTACGGTCACTGTATAAGTGCCAGCTGCAAGGTTGCTTATCGATGCAGTAGTAGCACCGTTACTCCATACATAGGTGTAAGGCGCTGTACCGCTAATTGTTGATGCAGTCGCTGAGCCGTTGTCTTCTCCACAGGTTGTATTTGTGCCAGTTGTAGAGACAGTAGGATTGGTACTGTCTTCTATTATGACTGGAGGTCCAACGTCTACACATCCTGCGGCGTCTATTACCGTGACTGTGTAAGTGCCAGCTGCAAGATTCATGATGCTAGCAGTTGTTGTGCCGTTGCTCCATGCGTAGGTGTATGGGGCCGTACCGCTCGTTGCTGATGCAGTTGCCGTACCATTGTCTTCACCACAAGTAGTATCTGTACCGCTCGTAGACGCGACAACATCACTGCTATCGTCAATAGTTACCGTTGAGTTGTCTACACATCCTGCTGCATCCGTTACCGTCACTGTGTAAGTGCCAGCTGCAAGGTTACTGATTGATGCTGTAGTAGCGCCATTACTCCATACGTAGGTATATGGTGCTATACCGCTCGTTGCTGATGCAGTTGCTGTACCATTGTCTTCCCCACAAGTAGTATCTGTACCGCTCGTAGACGCGACAACATCACTGCTATCATCTATAGTCACAGGCGATCCTATGTCTACACAGCCGGCAGCATCCGTTACCGTCACTGTGTAAGTGCCAGCTGCAAGATTACTGATTGATGCTGTAGTAGCGCCGTTGCTCCATGCGTAGGTGTATGGAGCCGTACCGTTAGCTGCTGATGCAGTTGCTGTACCATTGTCTTCCCCACAAGTAGTGTCTGTACCACTAGTCGAAGCGACAACATCACTGCTATCGTCAATAGTTACCGTTGAGTTGTCTACACATCCTGCAGCGTCTGTTACCGTCACTGTGTAAGTGCCAGCTGTGAGATTGCTGATGCTAGCAGTTGTAGCGCCGTTGCTCCATGCGTAGGTGTATGGAGCCGTACCGTTAGCTGCTGATGCAGTTGCTGTACCATTGTCTTCCCCACAAGTAGTGTCTGTACCACTAGTCGAAGCGACAACATCACTGCTATCGTCAATAGTTACCGTTGAGTTGTCTACACATC
>CAYMFD010000049.1:5215-25738 GCA_964389475.1 uncultured Saprospiraceae bacterium | reverse complement strand
CGGTAAAAGTGCTGCCTTTGTTTAGCTCACTCTTGACTTTGACATTTCCATAATGACGGTCTACCATGCTCTTGACATAGCTGAGTCCTAGGCCGAAGCCCTTGACATCGTGCAGGTTGCCTGTATGTACGCGGTAGAACTTGTCGAAGATAAACTTGAGCGACTCCTTGGTCATACCTATACCCTTATCCTCGATGACAATCTCTACACCGTCTTTGGTATCCTTCGTTGCTACATGTATCTCAGGCGTCTCCTTGCTATACTTGTTAGCGTTGTCGAGTAGGTTGTGTATGATATTGCTGATGTGTGTCTGATCGCCTTCGATGATGGGTAGGGTTGCGGAGAGGTCGGTGGTCAGCGTGCCTCCCTTGCTCTGTACGAGTAGAGAGGTGTTATCGGCTGCAACCTGAGCGAGCTCGTTGACATTGATCTCTGTGATATTGAGCTGGAGGTCATCTTTCTCGGCCTTACTGATCTGTAGCACTTTTTCTACCTGCCTCAGCATACGCTGGTTCTCTTGGCGTATGATATTGACAAATTTGTTGACCCGCTCCTCATCTTTTATGACCATGGGTATACTGTCACTGGCTAGCGATATGGTCGCTATCGGCGTCTTAAACTCATGCGTCATATTATTGATAAAGTCCGTCTTCATCTCTCCCACCTTTTTCTGCCGTACGATGATACCTATCGTATATATAAAGCAGAACAGCACTAGGCTGGTAAATAGCAAGGAGGTAAGCAAGTTGGGCAGTACGGACCGCCATGTACTGGCCTCTCGTTTGGGGAAGTAAAGGACGAGCTTACCGACCCCTGCCTCCTCATTGAGCGATAGATTGATCTCATGAGGAGAGGAGTATAGATTTTCATCGGTGACTAGATTGCTGGCCTGGTCGGTCATACCACCAAAGTCTGTCACATAGTGGCCATTGAGGATGTAGAAGTTCTCGGTCTCATTGCTCAGTACACCATAGTCATAGGTGAGGTTTATACGCTGCTCTTTGACGGCCGTCTTGATGTACTTGTCTAGGATGTCTGGTTTGATGCCTGCCAAAAACTTATTGGGGCTTACCATCATCAGTGTGCTCAGGAGCTGGTCTTTGTCGAGGATCTTGAGTTGTACTTGCGATTGGCCAAAGGAGGTCTTGGGCCGCTGCAGTCGGCGTAGGTGATCTTGGTAAAACTTGGCGTAGTAGTCGCGTTGCAGGGCATCCTGGAAGAGGCTTTCGCGGACCTTGCTCATGGCGATCAGTACCTTGTCATCAAAGTTGCGCTGCCGTAAGTCTACGCTACGCTTGATCCATAGGTACTGTATGATAGCAATACCCATCAGGGCGACACTCATCAGTATTACGATTATATATATAGCTCGCTTGCTCATGCGGTGCGAAGATAGGTTGCTAGGACCTTACAAGGGGGGCTTGTTTTTTGAGTTCAGTGATACCTCTATTACGGCGACTCTAGGTCGGTCTTGACCTGGTGGACGGTAGTAATTGATTTGTTTTTTTTTGCGCTGCGGGTAGAACCGCACAGCGCTAACAGAGGCTTAATTCATGTAGAAGAAGGCGGTGTACTGAGGCCCAGTCGAAGCAAGGCCAGTCGGGCCTTTCCGACATCGACTTGAGAATCTTAAGCTATATCAGTATAAAGAGGGAGATGCTGATCATCCATTGCTTTTAATACTTCAACTAATAGAGTGGTGTCATGTGTACCCATTACATCGTACCACTACGGCATATTATTTGTATTTCTTATATGTATGGCACGTAAAGAAAAGACTTATAACCCCCTTAAACAGAGGATGTACGACACCATCTTTGAGGCAGATACCCCTGTAGGTAGGGTCTTTGACATTGTCTTGTTTATGATGATCATAGCTAGTGTGATCGCTGTATGCGCAGAGACGGTGCCGTCACTAGGTGAGCAGTACCGTAAGGCTTTTGTCCTTCTAGAAATAGTATTCACTATTTTTTTCACCATCGAGTATGTCGCTAGATTGTACTGTTCGCCACGACCATGGCGCTATGCGCTTAGCTTCTATGGTATTGTTGATTTTGTATCGATCTTACCAGCCTATATCGGCTTTATATTGACAGGTAGTGGATCATTTATGGTAGTCCGCTCGCTACGCTTACTGAGGATATTTAGGGTGTTTAAGCTAGCTGGCTTTGTCAATGAGAGTCAGTTGATCGTGGAGGCTATGCAGTCTAGTAAGCAGAAGATCAGTGTCTTTATGTTCTTCATCATGATCATCGTTGTTCTTTTTGGTTCGTTGATGTACTTGATAGAGGGTACTGTCAATCCTGCTTTTGATAGCATACCTAGAGCGATCTACTGGGCCATAGTGACGCTTACCACAGTAGGTTATGGGGACATCAGCCCTATGACTAGTCTGGGGCAGTTTCTGAGTAGTATCATCATGATTTTGGGTTACGCTGTGATAGCAGTACCTACAGGTATCGTGTCTAGTGAGATGGTACGTCAGGTTACCGCCCAGAATATCACGACGCAAGTATGTCCTCAATGTATGTCGGAGGGTCACGCAAGAGATGCGACTTACTGCAAGTATTGTAGCGCCGACCTCAATCCTCACCAGCACTAGCATATTGTATACTTGCGCTGCAGGCTAGGCCAGCAAAAGAGCGGATTGACACACCTTTTTTTGTAAGAGCATACTTTAAGCTTTAACTCGACTGTATATCGATCTTGACTTTGATGGAAGCGGCTCTATGTGATTAGAGTTTACCGTACTGCAGGTAGAACCTTGACAGTGCCAGCGTAGAGTTGATCAGTCTTAGAACCTAGTAATTACAGGATCAATAGCTGACAGGTACACCTTCTTTAAGCCACTTCGCCCACTTCTTATTGTAGCCATGCACTGCCTCGGTCGTATTGTTAGCTTCGTCGACGAGTTCGCGATCTTGATTGGCCCAGCTGAATAGACCGCCCTTGAGGTTGTAGACATTTCGGTAGCCAGCCCGTTGTAGCTTCTCCGCCACCTTGCCAGAGCGATAACCGACAGAGCAGTAGACGATGATGGTGTCGGTGACATCGTACTGAGATTCGATGGTTGCTATATCAAAGTCTTTGTAGCCGATCCTCGCAGCACCGGGTATGTGGCTCACGCTATACTCACTTGCAGGGCGGGCATCTAGTAGGACGGCATCCTTGCTTACTTCGTGCGGATCGACTGTCGCCACCTTATCACCAGCCATCTCCGTGGCCATATCTTTAAATTCCTGATCTGTAAATGCACCACGCTGTGCAGGTAGAGGCATACAACCTAGTCCTACAAAACTGGCGACGAGCAGGACGATGTTTCTGACTTGCTTGATCATAGGTTAGCCATTACTTCTTGTGCTAGGGCCGTGGCCGCTTGTTCTTGTTTGGCAGGATCGATCGTCAGGTTAAAGGCGATCATAAAGGCCATCTCATCACCTACTCGCCATACATATTTGCCGGCCTCGGTACTTGCTGCTCCTTCGTCACCAGCCGCCTTCCAGTCCTTGTATCGGTAGACCACGCCAGGCTCAGAGAAGGACTTCTCTCCATCTTCTTTCTTTGTTCGTACGAAGTAGGTTACCCACTCTGGGAACTCGTCTTCAACAGGATTTTTGAGGGCTTGTACTAAGATGCCACTATTGGGTAGGTCTGTATCCCACTTAAAGAAGCAGCTGCGTGCTTTCTTGTTCTGCGAACTGCTCCCGTCCTTAACGTTGATCACACTAGGGTCTATGCCAAAGACGTTGGCTATGAACTTACTGTCTAGTAAGGTACAGGCATCCGGGACTTCTTTGTCAAAGCCTATCATCTGTGCAGCAGCCTCAGCATCAACTACATCCTCTGCCTTGACATCCTCTGATACAGCAGGTGTTTCTTGCTTGGGTTTGCAGCCCACCATTAAGGCAGTTGCCAATAGTAGGATAGTATATGTCTTCATAGTCGATTTTTTATGATCACGTCTTAGGTGTGCAAAGTTACAATAACGCAGATAGTTTTTCGTTGGTGCTATTGTGTGAAGATTAATGCACAGTTATTGTTTCTTGAAATTTCTTGTGTGTCAAGCATTATTTATTTTTGTAATGTATATTCACACTCATCACTAATCCATAAAGTACAATAAATGAGTAAGCTAGAAGGAAAAATTGAAGAGTACAAAGCTCAAGCGAAGGAACTAGGCCTAAAAGTTGACGACGCAGCTCTACGCGGAGTAACTAAAGCGTGTGGTCCTAACATCTACAAAGCGGACGCTAGTAAGGTGTCATCTGCTGACAAGGCAGAGGTCGCTAGAGTGAGGGACAACTTCATCGGTAAGAAACTAGGAATCACTGATACAGCCAAGGCAGATGCTGCGATCGCTAAGGCGATAGAGGTATTCGGTTCTTCTAATCGTAACAAGACACGTGCACTATTTTACTACATCTGTGCTGAAGAGCTAGGTAAGATCGATATGTTTAAGTAGTTCACTTGAACTAAGTTTAAGAATTATGACCCGATTATCTTGGATTAGATAATCGGGTTTTTTGTTTAATTGTACAGATGATATATCTACTTATGCTTTGGCCCATTGTGGGTGTAATCCAGCTGATCGGTGCGGTCATTCGAACACTGTGCTGCAGCGACTGGACTACGCCTTACGGTCGAGGGCTTAAGAATTACTGGTTTGCTGTCTTAGCTTTTGCGGTAATCATGTTTGGGCTATTCGATGAGCGACATGTTGATGATCTATTCGGTCCCATGATCGTCTTGTCCATCCCCGTAGCTATATATTACTGGATAGTAGTATATGGCCTTGCTAAGACGTCAACTGCTTGATGGCATCGAGTACGCTACGCTTGTCGCTATAGTCACCGAATACATGCTTGACTCCCAAGTCTCTCAGACCTTTCCTGCCATTAACATCCAGCCCTATAATAGGTACGTCGAGCTGTCGACAAGTCTCTACGTCCCACTTACCATCCCCGAAGTAGACGACCTTTTTGATCTGTGGCGATTCCATGGCCTTGTCGATGGCTGCACGCATGATCCCCCCTCGAGACCAGGCTATGTCAGAGCTGTATATGTCTCGATCGTGGTGCTGGATGTCGGCCTGAGACAGCTTGAGCCTCGCCGAGTATGACCAACCGCCCGTCGCCATCTTGACGGTAGCCCCTGCATCTTGTACACTTGCCAAGAAGTCACTCGCACCATCTACCTCCTTTACGACTAGGTTGCCAGCATCGATTGCCTCGTGCAATAATTGGTTGTACCTAGCCTCTACATCTGCCAGATCGCTGGGACTCGGCTTGCGGCCCAGGTGTTGCTTAAAGGCCTGATAGGTAAGCCCCCAGTCGGTAACGTGCTTGTAGGTCGACCAGTCGATACTCAGGTCTTCTATACCGTACAGTTGGTCAAAGGCCGTGGCGAAGCAGGCACTTCCTATGCTGCCACACCTCGTAAGGGTGTCATCGATGTCAAAGAGGCATAATGTATCGTGAAGGTCTATCAAGGGAACAAATATTAACTTAAGATCGTCTATCTTGCAGACTAAGCTAACAACCTATGCGTGCCCTTGTTTTAGAAGCTACAGATTCTTACCCGACCCTACGAGAGAGGTCAGCCCCCATTGCCGGTGCAGGGGAGGTCGTCGTATCTATGACGGCAGCAGCGCTTAATCATCGCGATCTCTGGATCACCAAGGGTATGTACCCAGGTATAAAGTTGCCCGTGGTCCTAGGTAGCGATGGGGTAGGATATATCGATGATCGACGGGTGATCCTAAATCCTGGTCTCGACTGGGGTAGCAGCCAAGCTGTGCAGTCAGCTGATTTTCATGTGCTGGGTATGCCTTCGGATGGCACCCTGCAAGAGCAAATCGTAGTGCCTGCCACTCAAGTGTACGATGCCCCTGACCACCTCAGCGACGAGGAGGCAGCCGCTTTACCACTAGCTGGTGTTACCGCCTACAGAGCTCTAGTCACTAAGTGCCGACCTATGATCGGTGAGAAAGTCCTTATCACAGGTATAGGTGGCGGTGTGGCGCTATTCGCCCTGCAGTATGCCGTCGCGATAGGCTGCGAGGTATACGTGACGAGCAGCAGTCAAGACAAGATCGACCAAGCTGTGGACCTAGGTGCCGCGGATGGTGCCTTGTATACTGATGATAACTGGGCGAGGCAGATCCGCGACTTGAGCAACGGTATTGACGTAGCTATAGATAGTGCAGGTGGTGCAGGTTTTGCCGAGATCCCTGGCATCTGTAATCCTGGTGCTCGTATAGCCTTTTACGGCGGTACGAGGGGCAAGATCCATGGCCTCAACCCACAGGTGTTATTTTGGCGTCAGATCTCTATTTTCGGGAGTACGATGGGTAGCGACAGGGACTTTGTCGACATGCTAGATTTTGTCAATAGACACGATATCATACCTGTCGTTGACAGTATTTATGATTTAAAAGATGTTGATCAGGCCTTTGATCGTATGGCTAGAGGTGATCAGTTTGGTAAGATAGTCCTATCTGTCTAGCATTGTCACAGCGATGTCGTCGAGCCGAGCCCTTCCTCGATCACCACTCAGTAGTATATCACCGTACTTTTTGTAGTCCTTCCACGGGGTTGAGAAATTAGCCGTGGTATCCTGTGCAGAGCGATAAAAGTCCCACTGCGATATAAGCTTAGTGTCTCTAGGTACGGTAACCATATAGGCATTTTGCGGTGTATCACCCACGTCATCAAAGGTTAAGCGGAGTAGGTCTGCGACTCCATCATCAGCAAGGAGGGTATCGCCCTCATAGGTTAGTGTCACGCCTGGATCTAGGAGTTTGTAGGGCATTACGAGCCAGTAGCTATCATTGATCCAGATACTAGTGCCTCTGCGGTAGTAGTCCTGCAAGGCAGCAGGGTCAGTCACGACACTATCACCTATCGATACCTGTACGGATGTAGAGTCGCCTAGCGTCATAGCGATCCTGCTCGAGTCTGCGATCGTCTGTATAGTGATATCGCCAGTCTGCTTGTTCCAGTGGTGCTTTCTACGACCGAAGAACGTCCAGCTTATTGTCTCTACCTGGTCCCAGGCAGACTGGCTACCCATAGCCTCCATCACCTCTTGGGCTATGCGTATGGCTGTAGTGTCGCCCCCAGGGGTATCGTATGCGGGTGCAGTGAGCTGTGGTTGGTCTTGCCGACAGCCACAGAGGCAGTAGAGTAGTGCTAGTAGTAAGAGGCTTCGCATAGTTACTAATCGATAAGGTGTCCCATGAGCTCTCGCTTGGTGTCTAGGTAGTCCGCACTAGTTTCGGTCGCGGGGATTACCAGGGGTAGGCGTTTTCGTACGATGATCTCTGAGTCGTCGAGTGCCTTGATCTTGTCTGGATTGTTAGTCAGTAGGTCTATCTGCTGGACTTTGAGGTCTTTTAGTATTGCTACGGCGATGTCGTACTCCCTGGCATCGGCCTCAAGGCCTAGGTGCAGATTAGCATCTATGGTATTGAGGCCGTCGTCCTGCAGGTTGTAGGCCTTGAGCTTATTGATGAGACCTATACCCCTACCTTCTTGGCGTAGGTAGATGATGATGCCCGGATGTGTGCTGATGTGTGCCATGCTAGCATGTAGTTGCTCGCCACAGTCACACCGCTGACTCGTAAATAGATCACCTGTCAGGCACTCGCTATGTATACGTACTGGTACAGTACCGTCGATATCGGTATCACGATGTACGAGTGCTATATGCTCCTTGCAAGCGATGGTCTGATCTGTGTAGACATACATCGTAAAGTCGCCATACTTGTTGGGGATGTGAGCTTGTACCGTTCTTGTTACCATAGGATCTTACTGTGTGGTAAAGGTAACAGAAAGCAAGCTGATGTGGTTTTTGTATCGGTGGCTAGAGTCTGTATCTTGCCACTATGGATATTGAGATATTACGCAATCACTTATTGAGCAAGCCTGTAGTTACGGAGGGCGAACCATTCGGTCCGCAGACCTTGGTCTATAAAGTTATGGATAAGATGTGGGCGATACTGCCTCTAGATCGTATGCCCCCACAGGTAGGCCTCAAGTGCGACCCAGCGAGGGCTATCAGTCTGCGAGAGTCGTATGCGTCAGTGGTGCCAGGCTGGCATCTAAACAAAAAGCACTGGAATACTTTATTTATTGAGGAGGAGCTGCCAGACGACCTCATACTAGAGTTAGCCGACCATAGTTATGACCTAGTGGTCCGTGGTCTGCCAAAAAAAGTCCAAGCCCTCATAAATACTTAAAAAAAGAAAAGCATGTACCAAACACTATTAGTAGACGTAGCGGATAGAGTAGCCACCATTACTGTCAACCGCCCCAAGGCACTTAATGCCATTAATGATCAGGTTATGAAAGACTTACACGCTTTCTTTACCGAGGGTCATAAGTCGCTCTCCCAGCTCGATGGTATCATCATTACCGGAGCTGGAGACAAGGCCTTTGTAGCCGGTGCCGATATCAAAGAATTCGCTACACTAGATGCCGAGCAGGGTAGTGCGAAGTCTCAGCTGGGTCACGATACGTTTAAGGCTATCGAGCATTTTCACCTGCCCGTGATCGCCGCCGTAGAGGGTTTTGCGCTGGGTGGAGGTTGTGAGCTCGCCATGGCCTGTCACATGCGAGTTGCTGGTAGTCAGTCGCGATTTGGGCAGCCAGAGGTTAATCTCGGGCTGATACCTGGTTTCGGTGGTACGCAGCGTCTCGTCCAGTTAGTCGGTAAGGGCAAGGCCCTCGAGCTCCTGCTCACCGCCGACATAATCGATGCGGCCGAGGCCCATCGCCTAGGTCTAGTCAATCATGTCACAGAGCCAGGTGAGGCACATGCCAGAGCGATGGAGATGCTACGCAAGATCGCGAAGAAGGGCCCGCAAGCTGTAGAGCTATGCATCTCAGCCGTCAATGCCTACTTTGATAAGAAGACGGATGGCTTTGCCCAGGAGGTCGCAGACTTTGGTAAGACGATCGCCAGCGCCGAGGGCAAAGAAGGTGCCGCAGCCTTCGTGGAGAAGCGTAAGCCTAGTTTTGAGGGTAGGGGGTGATCTCTCAAGATGGATAATCAGTAGATGTACTATTAAAGACGCGTGGTCCTTTTACTTTCTGGGAGATATGAAAGCTGTCATGAGCAATCATTGTCTATGGTTGAGATATCGTGGTGCCTATGATATTTAAGAGGTTGAGCCTAAGTGGGAGTAGCAGGTAACATCTTAACAGCCCATGATCTCCTCCTGAGTTATGAGGAAATGTAGAGCTGCAAGAGACTTTATAGCCATAATCACTAGCCCCCCATTAAACTACCCGCTTGCAATTTCGTCATAAGTCATAGATAGAGACTATTTTTAGACGATAGAAAAGAAGTAAGCTGATGGATACCTCAACAATGTCGCCACCCACCACTATTGCTAAGTACACTGGTCCATGGACAGACGTGCAGGCCGCCCACTTGCTGAGGCGTACGACCTTTGGCCTGAGCCAAGAACGCATTGATGAGATCGTAGGCATGGGTATGGAAGGAGCAGTCGACTACCTGCTGCGAGATATCCCGATGCCCAATCCACCGATTAATCGCTATGACAATACAGACCAGTTTACTCCCATAGGGCAGACATGGACAGATAAGCCTTTTACGTCCAACAATCAACGCAATAGATCTTTTGCTAGCTGGGCAGTAGATCTTATGATGAGTGAGGGTAGCCACATACGTGAGAAGCTGACGATTTTTTGGCATAACCACTTTGTAGTGTCTGCCCAGCAGGATGCTAGATTTACCTACGATTACAGTAATACCTTAAGGAGAAATGCCCTAGGTAACTTCCGAACTTTCGTGGAAGAGATGACCATCAATCCTGGCATGTTGCGCTACCTCAATGGTAGACAGAATACGCGGTTTGCACCTAACGAAAACTACGGACGAGAACTTCTTGAGCTATTCACCGTAGGGAAGGGCGATCTAGCAGGGCCTGGTGACTACACGACCTTCACTGAAGAGGATGTGCGAGCAATATCTAGATCTTTGACGGGCTGGCGTGATGGTGGTCATCGTCGTCAGGATGTAGGTCAGATCTTTTCTTATTATACACAAAATCGACATGATCGTGACCCCAAGCAGTTGAGCCATAGGTTTGACAATATCGTGATCGGCAACGATGGGGAAGAAGAGTACAAGACTGTCGTCGATATAGTCCTGACCTCTCCGTATGTTGGTCGGCATATAGCGACCAAGCTCTACCGCTACTTCGTACACTACGAGATAGATGAGGCGACTGAGGCAGCCCTCATAGAGGCGCTGGGTGAGCTCTTTAGAGATGGCGATTATGAGATACGACCTATGCTCAGAGCCTTACTGACTAGCGACGCTTTTTATCAAGACTGTGTGGTGGGTACGATGATCCGTAATCCGCTAGACTATATCATGCACACCGTCATTACTATGCCGATGCGCCTAGGTAGTACACGGCAAAGGGTCTACGAGAGTCAGATCGATATCGTAGAGCTGGTAGCGGTAATGCAGATGGAGCTTTATAATCATCCCGATGTAGCAGGGTGGAAGGCTTACTATCAAGCGCCTAGCTACTACCGCATATGGATAAATAGCGTCACACTACCATTACGTAATGCTCTTACAGATGCACTGCTTACAGGTGATCAGGCGAGGGGTGTAGGCATAGATCTCGTCAACTTTATTAGAACCTTGCCTGATCCGTTTGATGTTAATCACCTCATCACAGACATAGCGACACTCCTTTTTGTCAAGCCGATAAGCGAAGATCAACTGACTGCGCTTAAAGAGGTGTTGATCCCTGGGTTACCTGATTTTGAGTGGACGGTGGAGTATACAGAGTACCGTAATGACGAAGAGAATTTTAATCTGCGGCAGGTCATTGAGAATAAGCTTAGACAGCTATTCACAGCAATGCTAAGATACCCAGAATATCACCTAAGCTAGCATGAAGATGAAAAGAAGACAGTTTATACAGAGATCAGGTGTAGTTACATTACCACTCCTACTAGGAGGTACTCAGATATCTGCTATCACGGGTAGTAGTTTAGCTGCGAGTGTAGACCCTGATAGTGATCGTGTGCTCATACTTGTGCAGCTCAATGGTGGTAACGATGGACTCAACACCTTGATACCTCTTGATCAATATGCCAATCTAGCGGCAGTACGTAAAGATATCATCGTACCTGAGGATTCACTACTGGGGATAAGGGATGATAATGCCTTTCATCCGTCAATGCCTGGTTTTCAGTCTCTATATGAGCAGGAGTTACTAGGTATTATACAGGGTGTCGGCTATCCTGATCAGAATCGATCACATTTTAGATCTACAGATATATGGACATCAGGTAGCCATAGTGACGAGTTCTTAACGTCCGGGTGGCTGGGTAGAGCACTTAACGTTACCTTCCCTGACTATCCGGAGGGCTATCCGAGTGATGAGCACCCCGATCCGTTTGCTATCACACTGGGTTTTGTCGTATCAGAGACCTGCCAGGGGCCAGCTAGTAACTACAGCTATACATTGGCTGATCCTACTGGACTAGTCCAGCTAGACGAGCCAGGCAGTACTCCAGTAGATAACTCCTGCTATGGTCAAGAGCTAGCTTATATCAAAACATCAATAGCTCAGTCCAATGCCTATGCAAGTACCGTGTCAGAGGCTTATGAGCGAGGCACCAATCATGTGGACTATGCTGGATTTAATACTAGAAATAGCC
This sequence comes from uncultured Saprospiraceae bacterium, assembly GCA_964389475.1. Taxonomy (GTDB): domain Bacteria; phylum Bacteroidota; class Bacteroidia; order Chitinophagales; family Saprospiraceae; genus CAYMFD01. Next base: position 14,027 of record CAYMFD010000049.1, on the reverse strand, counting down.
TGCACGAGCAGTTGCGTATCGTCGCACGACTCATAGATGGCGGCTTACAGACCAAGGTCTATGTGGTGTCGATGGGCGGTTTTGACAATCACGCAGATCAAGTGGTATTTGGTGATACGACGACAGGTGACCATGCTAACCTGCTGGCGGAGTTGAGCGATGCCGTCGCTAAGTTTCAGACCGATGCTATCGCTGGCGGATACGCCGATCGAGTGGTGGGCATGACGTTTTCGGAGTTTGGTAGACGCGTCCGGGCCAATGGTAGCCTAGGTACAGACCACGGTACGGCTGCACCACTCTTCGTATTCGGCACCTGCGTACAACCGGCCATCATCGGGGCCAATCCGGTGATAGACAGAGCAGTCGATGAGCAGGCAGGCGTGCCTATGCAGTACGACTTTAGGTCGGTGTACGGTACTATGCTTACGGATTGGTTGGGTATGACGGAGGCCGATGTAAGGTCGACTATTTACGAGGATTTTCAGCGCATACCTTTCTTAAAGGCCTGTGAGTCTCCTGTATCTACAGAAGAACTAGAGCTGCTCAAGATTGCAGTCAGCGTGGCGCCTAACCCCGCCTCTGATAATGCGTACATAGACTTTGAGCATAGGGGGGGTCACCTTGCGATCCAGGTCATGGATGTACTAGGGAGTGTGCTCGATACCGTCGTGAGTAGGCGGCTAGGAGAGGGGCGGCATCGGGTACCATATCGAGTGAGTCACCTCGCTTCAGGCCAGTACTTCATCCGGGTAGCTAGCAAGGCGTCGGTAGGTACGGTCGCTTTTGTGAAGATTTAGATCGTACTAACTAAGAAAGTAGAGTAGACTAGGAGGTCGTGCAGTTTTTAGGCCTTCGATATCACAATCGTAGATGACATATGGTCGGACCTGCCTACCTTTGTCGCACGTTAAATAGATCATTGGATAAGTATGGATACATTCCTAGAGATACTCAAGTATATACTGCCGGCGCTGGTTGTATTCGCCACCGTGTACTTGCTGATTAAACGCTTCCTAGACCAGCAGCATAGCCTCGAACTCATGAAGTATCGGCAGGCTCAGGTCTCAGAGATTACACCACTCAAGCTACAGGCCTATGAGCGGTTGCTGATGCTATGCGAGCGGATATCCATACCAAACCTCATGCTGCGACTTAACGTCAAAGAGTCAACCGTGGAGCAGCTCAGTAAGGCCATGCTAGTAGCTATACAGCAGGAGTACGAGCATAATCTCACACAGCAGATCTACGTATCTGAGAGCTTGTGGCAGATTATTACTATGGCCAAGAATCAGACGAGCGAGATCGTAAGTACCGCCGCGAGTAAGCTGGATCGTTCAGCCCCTGGCAACCTTATCGCCATGGAGGCAGCCGAGGTCATGCAACAGTCCAAAGTCAATCCTCTAGACGCTGCTAAGCGATCTATCCGAAAGGAACTGAGTGTCCTCTTTGGTTAGATTCGGCATTCTGATGGTGCATTCGTCTAGAGCGAGGCGTCGTTGGTCGATAGAGGGTAACTTATTGTTGGATATCTTCGCTGTTCACAGACACAGACGATCTCCGACTTATGCCAGTACTCACGATACGTAACTTGACCAAGACATACGGCTCGGTCACCGCACTTAATAATCTATCACTTGATATAGAACAGGGTACTATAACTGGTCTCCTTGGTCCCAATGGGAGCGGCAAGACGACGACCCTGGGCATCATACTCGGCATACTGGCGCCTGATACAGGCTCGTATGAGTGGTTCGATGGTCAGTATGGTGACTATGCACGACTACAGATAGGCTCTATACTTGAGACGCCTAACTTTTATCCCTACCTCGATGCAGATCGCAACCTTGGGATTATTTCGAAGATCAGAAATATAAAGGACCCTGATATCGATGGCCTCCTCTCACTCGTCAACCTCGAAGGCAGGCGCAACAGCAAGTTTAGGACGTACTCGCTAGGTATGAAGCAAAGGCTGGCCATCGCAGCTACCCTTATAGGTGATCCGCAGGTTGTGATCTTTGACGAACCGACTAATGGACTAGACCCACAGGGTATAGCCGAAGTACGTAAGATACTCAAGCGAGTTGCTGACTCGGGCAAGACCGTGATCATGGCCTCTCACATACTCGACGAGGTAGAGAAGATCTGTAGCCATGTGGCTATCATTAAGTACGGCAACCTACTAGCAGACGGCCCCATAGGGTCCATACTTAACGATGACAAGTTGCTAGAGGTAGCGAGTACAGAGATGAGACAGTTGAAGCAGTGGCTAGAGTCTCTAGACTTTATCAAGACCATCTCGGATCAAGGCGCCTACCTAGAGTGCACGGTATCAAGTGGATATCCCCTAGGGCAGTTTAATCGTCAGGCATTTGATGCTGGTCACGAACTGACCCACTTAGTCACTCGTAAGCAGCGCCTCGAGGAGGAGTTCTTGCAGATCACGTCTAACTAGTCTCTATCACCTATTTATAGCCATAAGATGCACTTAAGCAATCCACTCACGTTACTCAAGATAGAGATTGAGAAGTTTCGATCTTACACCGTCATTCAGTTTTTATTCTGGGTAGGTATATTACTCTTTCCCATAGTATTGCTGGCAGCCCAGGGTATGGTTAATGATCTGCCACCACCGCTCCCGGGAACTAGCATCATGTATGAGTTTCCTACCATATGGGACTACATGGGCTACATGGGCAACTGGCTAGTCTGGTTCTTTTTCGGTTGTGTGATCATCTTTACGATTACGAGTGAGGTCACTTTCAGGACAGAGCGACAGAACATTATCAACGGCTATACTCGTAAGGATTACTTCATTGCCAAACTGGCTAATGTCGTAGCGCTATCGACACTCGCCACTGTAGTATATGTGCTGACGGTCGTTATAGTGGGTAGTATCTACACCGACGACGTGTACTTGAGTTTGATATTTGATAATAACTGGGCTATACCCCGCTTCTTCCTGATGTCCTTGGGTTACCTATCCTTTGCTGCACTAGTAGCTACTGTTTTTCGTAAAAATGGCTTGGCCGTCTTTTTCTATATGGCCTACGCATTGGTCTTTGAGTATATTCTGAGAGGCCTGTATATGGGTTTATGCTTTAAGATGGACTGGCCAGATGGTATGCAGTTCTCTTTCTGGACACCGCTCAATGCTATGGAGGATAACATGCCCTTCCCGCTTTTAAAGCTTCAGCAGTTTGCACAGCAAGTGGCATCTGATGCCGGGAGTGCTGACGATGGGCCGTTTAAGTTTAGAGTACTGCTCGATGCGGGTACGTCCGCTATACTTTCGATCGTATACATTGGCCTATTTATCTTCTTGACATTTAGGTCCTTTGCTAAGCGAGATGTATGATGATGCAAGTCCTTGCCAGCATAGGTAGTATGCTAGTTCTTATCGCTAGTGCTAGGTTCACCATTGATGTAGGTCTCGATGTGCCGGTATCTATGCAGAGCCTAGCGGTCTGCCTGATCGCCTACTTTGATCGGTATGCTGTATATGTTGTGTTAGTGTACCTGCTCATAGGAGGCTTAGGTCTACCAGTGTTTGCTGACGGTGCTGCAGGATGGGATACCCTATTTGGTAATAGCTGCGGCTACTTAGTTGGCTTTGTTTTAGCTGCCTTGTATATGCGTTATAGCCTGTCCTATGGATCCTCCTTAACATATATACTACAGGTCTTGACGGTTGCGACGATTGTAATACTTGCTAGTGGGTTTGCATGGTTGGCGATTATCAAGTCCGCCTCTATAGCATGGACTTATGGCGTGCTGCCTTATGTGCCAGGCGCAGTCGTCAAGGTCATAATAGCGTGGCTGATCGTGATAGGTAGTCGTCGTGTAGAGGCGTGGAAGACTGTTGATTGATAAGCTAGATCGTTGGGGTGATGCAGCAGTGAGGCTTCTAGGTTGGCGTGTTGGGAGCATAATTGCCAGGCTAGATCAACTATCTTATATCATGTATTGCACACGAAAACAATAAGTGTATCTTTGCACTCCGAATTTAAGCACGTTTTAATTACTGCGTTATGGATTTAATCAAGTACGTACAAGAGCAACTAATCGAGGAGCACAGCCATCCTACGTTTAGAGCAGGTGACAATGTTGCCGTTAGTTATAGAATTATCGAGGGAGAGAAGTCAAGAATACAAATCTTCAGAGGTGATGTAATTAAGATGACCGGAGAGGGTAGAACTAAGACCTTCACTGTCCGTAAAATCTCTGGCGGAGTCGGAGTAGAGAGAGTATTCCCTATCAGCTCACCTAATGTGACTGAAGTTAAAGTACTCAAGAGAGGTAAGGTCAGAAGAGCTAAGCTCTACTACTTAAGAGAGCTAGTCGGTAAGAAAGCTAAGATCAAAGAACGAAAGTTCTAGTAGAAGAACAAACCATGATATATCGAAAGGTCACAGCGTAAGTTGTGGCCTTTTTTTGATGTGGCTAGGCCAACGAGGTGCATCTCAAAAAACAGGTTTTATAACCAAATAGTAGGTAATCTGCGTTGAATAATTGGCTCACAACAATTAGACTTGTGGCAACCAGTAACCGTCGCTCTACAGCAATAGGTAAGCGGATGGCAAAATGTGCAGCTTTTGCAGTCAAAGCAATAAATAGCGGTTTCTTCGGAAGGTCATTGGCTTAGACTTGAAGCCAAGCGCAACTAATGAATCAGTAAAAGGATTGCAATTTTGACTCAGGAGCGGCCGATCCTGGTATTCTATAAATTCCTGATACATAGTGATCTACTGACTAGTGACAGTCTCTACCGAGACACCGTATTTGCCAGGAATTGCCTTAGAGCGACATGATTTTTGCCTTCTTTTGATCTCAGCAAAAGAAGGAGGCCAGTCGGGCCTTTCCGACACTGGCTAGAAAACCAAAAGGTACATATGTTATCTACAGAGGGGACTCATTTTCCACTGCAACCAACATAGAACCCCTTTTTTTGATGTAGCTAGGCCTTCACACCCTATTTTCTACCTAGTGGGCCTACCTTAGTATCGTTAAGTAAAGATCATGTACAAAGTATTAATGGCTCTGGTAATAGGGCTCTTCGTTGCTCTACTCTTTCTCAACCTCTACTTCCGGGCCAAGGTCCTCAAGCTGTATCGAGTGTTATTGAGCAAGCGAGTAGAGTTTAAGCAACGTCATATATTTAATCAGGCAGCGATGGAGGCGGAGGTCATACCGCTGTATCCTCATGCCAGCGATGAGATTCGAGAGTTTGCTCGTCATATCAGGTTTTCGATCAAGATAGCCGTCATCCTCTTGTTATTGATCACCGTCGTTAGCTACCTTTTATACACCAGTAGATAGTAGAGCATGGGTATTAAACTAGGCGTAATCGGTGCTGGCCACCTGGGTAAGATCCACCTCAAGTGTCTATCTCAGACAGACTTTGACCTGGTAGGCGTATATGATATAGACCCTGGCGTGCGAGATCTAGTTGAGGAGACTTATGGTGTAGATGTATATGACGATGTGAGTGACTTACTAGCGGTGGTTGATGCCGTAGATATCGTCACGCCTACCATCACTCACTATGCCCTAGCGCAGCAAGCCATCGCAGCGGGTAAGCATATCTTTGTGGAGAAGCCGGTGACGCTTGCACTCGATGAGGCCCGAGCCCTTGATGCCCTGGTCAGTGATAGCAATCTCATCGCTCAAGTAGGCCACGTAGAGCGGTACAATCCCGCCCTACTAGCCCTCGGTGATAGGCCACTACAGCCCGTATTTATAGAGGGGCACCGTCTTGCCACCTTCAATCCTAGAGGCACGGACGTAAGCGTGGTGCTGGATCTTATGATACACGACCTAGACCTAGTCCTGAGCATAGTAGATAGTGAAGTGGTCGATGTAAGGGCGAGTGGTGTTGCTATAGTTAGCCCGACATACGACATTTGTAATGCCCGTATCGAGTTTGATAATGGCTGTGTAGCTAACCTGACGGCAAGTCGTATCAGTCTCAAGGCTATGCGCAAGATCAGGCTGTTTCAGGCGGATGCCTACATCAGCATCAATATGCTGGACAAGAATTCACAGGTAGTGCAGCTAGACGATCTGCCGGATGGTGTTGACCACGACACTTTTGATGGCATGGTCTTACCTACAATTGACGGTCACAAACGTTTGACCATAGAGGCGCCACCCATGGTAGAGAATAATGCTATCGTGAGTGAGCTTAATGATTTTTACAAGGCGATAGCGACGGGTGAGCAGCCGCCAGTAACACTACGTGATGGGTACAAGGCGCTGCAGCTGGCTCATCAGATACAATCAAGTATAAGTACACGACCATGACGATAAAGATCCACTACCTGATTTTATGCGCAGCCACCTGCTTTATGCTAGCGAGCTGTGATACCGATGACAAAGACGCGGCTTTCTTAGTGATTAATGAGGTAGACGTGGCGCCATTACGGGCCGGTGTCCAGGAGACGCAAAACATATCAGATGTGTGGGTGATACTCGATAATGAAAACTATGGCGTATGGCCACTGCCTGCTCGTATCCCTATCGAACTATCCGGAAAGGAGCAAGTCATCCAGCTAGCGCCAGGCGTACGTGTCAATGGTGTAAGTGGTGCTGCTAGACAGTATCCTTATTTTGACTTTTATACGATCGAGAGAGAGTTCACCTCCGGCGAAGAGGTAGAGGTCGTACCTAGGTTTGAGTACTTCGATATCGTCGAGGTGGGCTTTGACGAGGGTTTTGAGATCAGCAATAACTTTGCGATAGACCTAGATGGTAATGTCAATACGACCATACTACGCGACGATGGCGATGCAAGGCTGGGCACCCATTCTGGTAGGATTGCAGTAACTAGTGAGGACAGCGAGATGCAGGTATCTAACCTCACTAGATTAAATGCCAACCTCCTAGATGGTCCTAACGCCTATCTAGAGCTCGACTACAAGGGCGACATACCATTATTAGTAGGTTATATCACTTATGGTAATTTCATCGATGGAGATTTTAAGGTCCTCGTCACAGAGAGTGAAGAGTGGAAAAAGCTATACATAGATTTATCGCAAGAGCTGACAGCTGGAGGCGTCGAAGAGTATCAGATACAACTAGGTACCTCCCTTGATGGACTTGCTGCTACCTCGGGTACGATCTACGTTGATAATGTTAGACTCCTACATTTTTGATCCTTTGCAGTATTATTAAGATATTGTTGTCCTGAGAAAACTACATAGTGGGCTTGTGCACGATAGAGCACCTGCCTGCCACTATATATGCAACCGACCCAACACCGACTGATCTCCTACTTTTACCGCTTCCTAGACTACCTGATGTCTATGGTAGCCTGGTTTCTCTTTTTCGTATATCGAAAAAGAGTAGAGATTCCCGGTATGTCTATGGAGGATATCCTGGCCGACGAGAAACTACTCTACGGTCTGGTCTTTATTCCATTATTCTGGGTATTGCTGTACGGCATATTTGACAAGTCGCTAGACATCTACCGATACTCTCGTGTAGAGACGATCAAGCGGACGATCATCCTCTCCTTCTTCGGTGTACTCCTACTCTTCTTTACGGTACTGCTAGACGATAGCGTCAATCGATATACGAGCTACATCTCTAGTTTTACCAAGCTATTCTCCTTGCACCTAGGATTTACGCTACTAGCCAGGATGGTCTTGCTCACCATAGCTAGTCGGCAGCTCAAGGCTGGCAAGGTATCGTACAATACATTGATCATAGGAGGTGATCGCAACGCCGTAGACCTCTATCAGGAGGTTATGAGTAGGCCGCACAGTCTCGGTCATTCTTTCGTCGGGTTTATAGATAGTAACGGTAAGAGTAAGAACCACCTAGAGCAATACCTGCCTAAGCTAGGTAAGGTCGCTGACCTGCCTAGGGTGATTACTGACCAGGGGATACAGGAGGTAATCGTAGCAGTTGAGACCAGCGAGCATGACCAACTCAAGGGAGTCTTTGACATCTTGTTTGACTATAGTAATGAGCTCCTCGTCAAGGTCATCCCCGACATGTATGACATCATGCTCGGCTCAGTCAAGATGACACATATCTACGGCGCTGTCCTCATCGAGATAGAGCAGGAGCTGATGCCTCGCTGGGAGCGAATCATAAAGCGTACGATCGACATCGTAGTCAGCATACTGGCCATGCTGGTGCTTTTGCCCGTGTATGCCTACTGCTGGGCCAAGGTCAAGTTGTCCTCCTCTGGCCCTATATTCTTTAAGCAAGAACGCATAGGTATTGGTGGTAAGCCTTTCGACATCATCAAGTTTAGGTCTATGTACCTCGATGCCGAAGATGCAGGTCCACAACTATCGCATGACGAGGATCCACGTACGACGCCATGGGGACGTACGATGCGTAAGTGGCGACTAGATGAGATACCTCAATTTTGGAATGTACTAGTCGGAGAGATGTCACTAGTAGGCCCCCGACCAGAGCGAGCTTACTACATTGACAAGATCTCAGAGCGAGCACCACACTACAAGCACCTCCTCAAGGTACGTCCTGGTATCACGAGCTGGGGGCAGGTCAAGTATGGATATGCTAGCAACGTCGATCAGATGATCCAGCGTCTCAAGTTCGATATCCTCTACATCGAGAATATGTCACTCAGCTTGGACTTCAAGATCTTGTTTTACACGGTACTAGTACTGATCCAGGGTAAGGGTAAGTAATATCAAGACTATTTAAGATGACACTAATTGTATCAGTGTCTTTAGGTATGCATCAGTGCTGTGCTTTAATGGAGCACGAGATTATATGGAAAGTGCTATTGGACGTTAAGAGCCGCCTTCTCTGATTTCTTTTTTTCTGGCTTTTAAAA
>CAYMFD010000049.1:0-5115 GCA_964389475.1 uncultured Saprospiraceae bacterium | reverse complement strand
GGCTACTGACTCAATTGATGCGGAGGGACCTTCGATGATCTCATACTTCAGATCTGTTGGTTGGTCAGCTGCCGTCAATAAAAGTGCATTACCGCGATCAACTTGGATGGTTTCTTTTGCCCGGCGACCAAGTCCGAAACCTCTTATCTGCCTTCCGCTCGCTTTTGATATGACAGCTACCTCGATAGCATGCGATGGTCGAATCAGTCGTACAGCGTATTGTTCGTAGGTAGAATCGCTAATTGTGCTAGTTGCGAATGCTTCGATACTTATTTTTTGTTGCTGGCCGTAGCCATTGACAAGTGTCACGGATAATAGTAGTATGATGGTGAGGGTTCTCATGGTAAAAACGATTTAAGCTGGTCTTGAGCAAGATTGCTATGGGTTATACGTAGAGATGGCACAAGTGGATGTTTGAGTATTGATTTTATGCAAACGACTGAATTATAGAGGATTGCGAACACTATATGGTATATTGTAAATATACAACTAATGCTATTTCTGATTATAGCTGAAGGACCTCCTGCAAAACAAAAGGGGCTGCTTCTTTCGAAACAACCCCTAGTATAAAGTCTTAAGCTAGCCAATGTGCCAGCTCATATCATCTTACTTAATCTCAAACTCTGTTGCTGGTATACTAGGATTAACCTCGTAGCCCGTAACCTTCATCACCATAGGGAATGGCGCAGCGCCTGTCGTCTCAATGGTATGTGGTAGCATCACGCCATCGACAGCCTTGTAGTCCTTAGGCATCGTGTTGACAGTCATCGGGCCTTGTGGGCCTTCTTGTGAGCTTACAGTCTTGACGAGCAGGTTGCTTTTGACAGCATAAAACTCTGTAGACTTGTTATCGCCTGGTGCGGTGACCACGATCTTGTAAGCCTTCTCACCATCTACGTCCTCGATACCCTTGAGGTCCAGCTGGTAGTCGTCACCTAGGTAGTCGAGCACACCGCCGAACATCTTGGCTTGACCGGCTACACCGTCAAACCCCTCGTCACCCTTATTGAGCATTTGGCTTTGGCCCATGCCACCCACTGATGCCTTGTCACCGTTGACCTTAGTCTCTTGCATGACCATACCGTTCATACCCATAGACATGGCGAGTTTGCCAGGCTTGGCTTGCTTCATGCTGATCTCTGCTGTCTGCCCCATGACCTCCATCGTGGCGGTGGTCGTCATACTTGATACAGACATGAGCTTGTCCTTACCACCTAGGGCATCCATGTAGTCCATGATGACCTTCTCAGCACTGAGGTCTGCAGGCATAGCCATCTCATCGTACTTCACCACATTGCCATAGGCATCATAGTAGTCGAGTACGCCGTCTCCGTCAAATCGTACGAGCTTATCTGCTACCTCATCTTTGTTACCCACGACTACGATGTAGGCGTTGTCAGGCTTGATGTACTTCTGTGCCATACGCTGCACATCAGCGACGGTAGTTGCATCTAGACGCTGTAGGTAGGTCTCGTAGTAGTCAGACGGGAGGTTGTACAGCTTCATGTTACGTGCGAAGTTGGCAATCGTCTGTGGAGACTCTAGCGATCTTGCGAACTGTCCTGCCATGCTGGCCTTAGCTAGAGAGATGTCATCACTGCTTACTGGCTCCTTAACCATACGGTTGAGCTCATAGAGAAACTCCTGCACACTACTGTCAGTCACCTCGTTACGGACACTTGCTGAGGCGTTAAATGAGCCCATCAGCTTGTCACTTCTCAGGCTAGATCGAGCACCATAGGTATAGGCTTTGTCTTCACGCAGATTCTGCATCAGTCTACCGCTGAAGATACCGCCACCGAGGATGCTATTCATAAGTCGTGACGCTATTACGTCGTCTGTACCAGGCTTGAGGTCTACAGGGTAGGTTACTCGTATTACGGATTGTACAGCACCATCTTTATTTACAAAAGCAACTTTCGCTTCGTCAGGTGCTGCTGGCGTAGGATAGTCGAACGAAGGCACATCTTTTGACTTCCAGTCAGCGAAGTATTTCTCGACTTGCGCCTTGGCCTCAGCAGGCGTAACGTCACCTACTATGACGAGCACAGCATTGTTAGGGCGGTAGTAGTCCTCGTAGTACTTGCGTACCGTAGATAACTGCATATTGTTGACCGTTTCCTCCGTCTGGATCTCACCATACGGGTGATCTGCGCCGTAGAGTAGTACACTAGCGACATTGCTAGCCATAGAGCTAGGGTCTGTCTTTTGCGTGGCTAGCCCAGAGAGAGTCTGCGTTTTCTCCTTTTCGAATTCTTCTTCAGGGAAAGTAGGATTGTACAAGACATCAGTCATGACCTCAAGTAGCTTGTCCTGGTGCTTAGTCAATGACGAGGCGAATAGTCCATTGCCGCCTGCACTAAGGCTCGCACCTATAAAGTCTACTGCCTGGTCGATTTCTGCCTTGGTACGGCTTTCGGTACCTTTAGTTAAGAGACTACCCGCCATAGACGTGTATCCCGCCTCTTTGCCTTCGATGAGGGCATCGTGCTTGAGACTCACTTGGTAACTGACACGTGGTAGCTTGTGGTTTTCGACGATGATGACGTCTAGGCCATTGTTAAGGGTAAAAGAATTGTACTCACCCAGCTGTATGGCACGAGCAGGTCCAGCAGTCGGTGCCTTTGATCTCCAGGCTAGGGCTTGATCCTTGACGTCGCTGGCTTGGTCCATCACAGCGTCGGTCGTCGTCTTACTGCACTGCGCAAAAAGAACACCAGCTAGTAATAGATAAAATATATTTTTCATAGTTAATGATGCTTAATCTGTTAGGTTAAAAACAATGTCTACGTAGCGGCTACGACTAAGGGTTAGCTTGCTTTGGCAGGTAGTGTAGGACTACTCTGTTGTCTACATTGTAGTATTTCTTGGCAGCATTGAGGATGTCCTCTTTGGTGACAGCCATGTATCGGTCTAGCTCTGTATTGATAAGGTCTGCATCACCGAAGTACATGTGATAGTTAGCTAGACTCTCAGCGATACCCGCTATACGTGAGTTGCCAGTGACGAAGTCATTCTCGATCTGGTTACGTAGCTTCTGGAACTCTTCTTCTGATATGAGCTCCTGGCTCGTGAGATCGATCTCCGCTGTGATTGCCTGCTCGAGGTCTTGTACATCGACTCCCATATTGGCTATACCAAATGCCAGGCTGATACCCGGATCCTCTAGTCCTAGGGGGAAGTTGCCCACGAACAGCGCTTTCTGCTGCTCGTCTTTGATCGCCTTGCTGAGCCTACTACTCTCACCCTGTGATAGCAGTACGCCTAGCATGTCTACTGCGTAGTAGTCAGGTGTACCTTGTGCAGGTATACGGTAGGCCATGATTACAGCCGGTAGCTGTATGTTGTCATAGACAGTATCACGTACTTCTCCACCCAGCGGCGGCTCGACGATGCTAGGTCTATATACATCACCTTCACCCCTCGGTATCTGCCCGAAGTACTTGTCGATCCACACCTTCGCATCATCGAAGTCGATGTCTCCGGCGATACTCAATACTGCATTATCAGGTCTGTAAAAGTCCTTGTAGAAGTTCTTGTAGTCTGACTCTACGGCTGCATTGAGGTGGTCCATAGAACCGATGACTGGCCATCGGTATGGGTGTACCTTGTAGGCACGCTTCATCGTCTCTTGTAGTATAGAGCCGTATGGTTGATTGTCGATACGCTGTCTTCGCTCTTCTTTTACGACCTCACGCTGCGTTTCTATACCCTTGTCCTCGACCTTGGCGTGGAGCATTCGCTCTGATTCTAGCCATAGGCCCAGTTCTAGCTGATTGCTAGGTAGGATCTCGTAGTAGTAGGTGCGATCATTGCTCGTATTGGCATTAAGCGTACCACCGGCTTTCTCGATGTATTTGTCAAATTCGCCTCTTTCGATGTTCTCCGATCCTTCGAACAGTAGGTGCTCGAAGAAGTGGGCAAATCCCGTGCGATCTGGCTTCTCATTCTTAGAGCCGACATGGTACATCACAGAGACGGCTACAATTGGTGTCGTCTTATCTTGATGTAGTATCACATGTAGACCATTATCCAGGGTATACTCCTGAAAGTCAATCTTGTTCATCTGAGCAGTCAGGCTGGTCGCTATGACTGTCATCAATACAAGCTGCAATAAACGCTTCATAAATAGGTTGATTTGATGTGCTAATATTCTTACGACACTAAAGATGCGACTATCGTTCGAGGTATTCATGTTTTTTCTACAAATCAATGCTTAGGAGCGATGATCGCACCTCACCAATTATTTACAGCGTCTACCCTCTGAAATGACTTAAGATCATTGTTTTAGAAAGTTGCTCTCGGTGGATGCTTCCTCTTTTGTATCTTTGTGCAACACGTAAAGTGCAATACTCACTGACAAAACCTACCATGTCTAAGCGTTCAATTGTGTTTTTGATAGTACTAGTAGTAATCACTGTAGGCATGGCAAGTCGCCTAATGCCGCACCTGCCTAACTTGGCTCCGCTTGGTGCTTTGGCGCTATTGGCTGGTGCTTACCTAGGTCGCCGTTACTGGGCGGTAATCATCCCACTGGCAATGCTATTTGTCAGTGATCTGATCCTTAATAATACCAGTAGCCGAGCTTTCTTCCCAGATCATGATGGTATGGTTTTATTTGCCAGCTACATGCCTTACACATGGTTATCGATTGCGGCTATTGTAGGAGTCGCTTTTCTTCTATTGAAAAAGGTCACGCCGCTGCGTGTACTCGGTAGTGCTGTCATCGCGAGTGTCCTGTTTTACCTCGTGTCTAATTTTGGCGTGTGGATGCATGGTACGCTTTATACCAAGGATTTTGCTGGACTGCTAGAGTGCTATATTGCAGCGATTCCATATTTCCGCAGTACGCTGATGAGCAATGTCGTATTCAGTGCTGTGGCATTTACCGCTATAGAGTATGTCACTACTAAACTGGCTACTACGAAGGCCGTCACCGCCTAAGGCGACTAAGCCAGCTACCTCCACAGAGACTGATTCTGTCTCGGACGATACGTCTGAGGATGCCCCGCACTACTACTATGAGAATGGTCTGATGGTTATGACTGCCGCCTACCACCTCGATCGTGGTTACTGCTGCGGTAGCGGATGTAGACACTGCCCCTATGGCGACGA
>CAYMFD010000048.1:0-25874 GCA_964389475.1 uncultured Saprospiraceae bacterium | reverse complement strand
CTTGTCGCCAAGATACACATGGCTACACATTAATAGGAGCAGGGCTGCCTGTGGGACTAGGTTAGTGATATATTTGATCGCAGAACATGACCAGCATCAAAACCAAAGAAGACTTCGAAGCGGTATTCCGCACTCACTACAATATGTTATGCAATACCGTGGTGTCCATAGTCAGCGATCGGAGTAGGGCGGAGGATGTGGTGCAAGAGGTCATGGTACACCTATGGAGCAATCGTAAGAAGATCGCCGAGGTGCAGCACCTCCGAGCATTCTTGATACAATCTTGTCGTAATAAAGCGATCGAGATACTCCGCAAAGAGGCGAGTGTCAAGCGACGAGAAAGTGAGATAAGCGATACCCCTACTGTAGAAGACATAAATGTTGATCAGGCGTGGCTAAAAGAACAGATCTTTGACTCAATACGACACTTACCATCAAAATGCGGTCAAGTGTTTATCATGAGTAAAGTGGAAGGACTAACTTACACCGAAATAGCTGAGAGTCTAGATATATCAGTAAAGACGGTAGAGAACCACATGGGCAAAGCATTCAAATTATTAAGAAAAATGCTCGCAGGAAAAATCTACCAGTAATGACCCTTATGAATATAGATCAGATCATAACTAAAGTGCTGGCCGGTAGCGCCTCTGCGGAGGAGCTAGCTAGCCTCAATGTATGGAAACAAGAGAGTCAGGACAACCTGGCCAAGCTCAGAGAGATGAGCGACTTGCACGATGCAGCCGATGCACTTGATGGTTACCAGACCTTTGATACAGATGCAGCATGGGCAACCGTGTCACCCCAGATAGATACACCCCAGCCGTCATCATCTCGATGGTGGTGGCTAGCCGCCGTACTCGTACTAGCGGCAGGTATCTACTATGTCACTACCCAAAAGGCAGTCCCCACAGGACCGACCATACACCTAGCGACAGACGACGTACTCCTTGTGCCACTCGCTGATGGGTCTGTCGTACACCTAGATAGAGATGGTCAGTTAGAGGTGCCTACAGACTGGGATGAAAGCAGATCTGTCAGCCTATCTGGTAGAGCCTACTTCGACGTAGCCAAGCAACCAGCTGGTAAGTCATTTGACATACAACTCGACCAAGGCGTAGTCACAGTAGTCGGGACAGCCTTTGCAGTTGATGCCACTGTAGGTAATGTCGAAGTCGGTGTAGAAGAGGGACATGTCGTCTACAGTCTAGACAATCGTAAGGTAGACCTCCGAGCAGATGATCGAGTCCAGCTGATCAATGGTACCCTTGCCAAGACTTCGGGGCTCGGCAGTCAGTACTTCTCATGGATGAAGAACAGCCTTGTGTTTAAGGATATGCTTATCGCAGAGGCCTTACCCAAGTTGTCGCACCATGTAAATAAGCAAATAGCGATCGCCGCTGGCGTAGATATCAGCAATTGCCGCATATCTGGTCAGTATATTACTACCGATGTAGACGAGATACTCAAGGAGTGGTCCCTACTACTAGACCTTACCTACAAGCAAGAGGGCGATACCTATTTAATCACCTCGCTCGCCTGCAGATAGCCACTATCCTCAGATAAGGCCGTAACTTAGTATCATGCATGAGCTAGTCGGCTATATGGTTTTGAGCCTACGATATATGATCGTAGCGCTACTCCTATGCCTTGTGTCGACGGTCGTTGCACAAGAGGAGGGAGACCCGCTGTCACAGATCGTACGGGTGATGCCAGAGTCGGGCAATATCCAAAATCACCTAGACTATATCGACCAGCAGGTCACACAGAGCATAAGTTACAGTTCTAGTCGTTTTGACAATGTTGCGGTCACTGTCGATCAAGATGTTTTGTCTATCCGTGAGTACCTTGATGTACTATTCCTAGACTACGATAAGGTGTACCTACCATCACAGGACAAGATCGTGGTGGTCGTGCAGGGTGTGTCAGAGGTTACGTACCGCCGCCTCTATGGTTACATCCGAGATGTCGAGACAGGCGAGGTCCTAGCGGGTGCCCTCGTGGTAGACGTCCTTGCCAATACGTACAGCTATACCAACAATGTGGGCTACTACAATATCAAGGTAAGGACCGATCTCGGTAGTCTCCTCGTAAGTTATCTAGGATATAGTGATACGACCGTAGTAGTACCTCGTGGTCGTGATATGCAGCTGGACGTGAGCCTCCTGCCTGGTGCTCGTATAGCTCCCGTCATTATCGAGGGTCGCCGCCTTGCAGATAAGTCGCAACCGGAGAGAAACCCCCTCGACCTTGACGAACTCGCTGCGTATGCCTCCCTCAGCGGAGAGCTCGATATCTTGCAAGGCGTCAAGGCTGCCGCGAGTGTACAGTCTGGCGGAGAAGGGCAGAGTGGATTTTACGTCCGTGGTGGTACTCCCGATCAGAACCTCATCCTACTCGATGGGGTGGCGATGTATGAGGTGTCCCATACGGCAGGTATAGCTAGCATATTTAATGGCAAAAGTATACGAGATGCGACCCTCACGTCCGAGGGTTTTGATGCTCGGTATGGCGGCAGGATGTCGTCTGTGCTGGATATACATCTCAAGGATGGACACTATAAGGCTGTGCAGGGATCGGTAGATATGGGGGTTTTCGGTGGAGGAGTCCACCTAGAGGGACCCTTGGTCGAGGGTAAGACGGCCTTTAATCTGTCGGCCAAGACCAGTTGGGTCAATGGTTTCCTAGATCAGATACTGCCTCCAGAGACCCAGTATGACGATCTAGATCTAGCGTACTCTGACTTGACATTTAAACTGAGCCATAGGTTTACACCGACCAGCAGACTCAGCTTTACAGTCTATCGAGGGAGTGATGACGTCCAGCTGATCTCAGAGAATAGGACGGACAACGAGGGTGGTGATTTCTTTTCGCTACAAGAGGATAATGCGCTGACCTGGGGCAGCGAGCTATATGCCCTTAACTATGAGCAGGTAGTCGGTGACAAGTGGTTGATCAGGGGTCATGCAGGTTCGCTAGATTACAGTTATGGTAGCAGCAGCATCTATGAGTTTAGGCAGTTTATAGGTGTAGATGGTTCGTCACGTAGCCTATCGGTCAACAGTACGAGCGGTATCCAGGACAATAGTCTGTCGTGGACGGCGGACTACTTTGCCTCTACTGATCACAAGCTGACCTTCGGGGCAGGTCTCGTAGATCACGAATACCGGCCGGTTATCAAGAGTACCAATACTAGAGAAAATACGGCCACTACTACGCTAGAGGATAGCAGTAGGACTTACAATACGCTAGAGTGGGCAGCACATATCAGCAATGAGGTATCCTTGGCTAATAGGTGGTTCGTCAAGGGAGGTTTGCGCCTTACAGGTTTCGTCACCGATGAAAAAGCTCGGTACTTATACCTAGAACCACGACTACTGGTGCGAAAGTCCTTTGGGGCGAGATCGTCAGTAAGTCTGAGTGCTAGCCGCATGACCCAGAATGTTCACTTACTTGTTAACCCTGGCATCGGCCTACCATCTGACTTGTGGGTGCCCAGTACCGATGAGATCGCTCCTGAGATATCTGATCAGCTCAGTTTGCGGTACAATCGGAGTACAGCTATCGGCCTAGATATATCGGCCGCTATGTATGTCAAGCAGCAGCGTAACCTGCTCGAGTATAGCAATCCGCTAGACCTCTTTTATACCATTCTCAATAATGACAATATCGTCCCAGTCGAAGTCCAAAACCGAGAGTGGGAGGAGCGAGTGTCCGTAGGGTCAGGACTAGCAAGAGGTCTGGAGGTACGAGTAGATAAGCCGCTGGGTGACCTGCGAGGTTGGTTTGCGTATAGCTTGAGTCGTAATGATCGACGATTTGATGACGTCAATAACGGAGCGGCATTTCCATTTAGGTTTGATAGGACCCATGACTTTAACATAGGGTTGCGATACTTTGTGAGTGACCATTTTGACGTCACGGCCAGCTTTGTGTACGGTACGGGCAATGCTATAACCCTAGCCCTTACCGAGATATCAGACGGAGAGGGTGGGGCGATACTCCTGCCTGGTCCACGCAATGATTTTAGGTTGCCTGCCTACCACCACCTAGACTTGCGGGCTAACTATAGGACGGCTGTTGACGGAGGCGGTGACTTCATTGCTAGCCTGTCTCTCTACAATATTTACAATAGGTATAATCCCTACTATATCTACCTCTTTGATGATGAGCTCAACGATGTCAGAGAGTTTAGGCAGGTCAGCTTATTTCCCTTCATTCCATCTGTTAATTTCTCTTACGATTTTTGAGGATGGTCAGCTTGCAGGAGTGTCGATCATATCATCATGATCCTCTTTCTACATCCTCGCAGTCTTCGTTCACTTTGCTAGCTTCTTATCGGCTGGGATGCCACTTGGCCATGTCTTGTCCTTTTTTCTTAGAGGTAGTGGTGATCCATCTGCTAGCATTTCTGTTATTTCGCTTTAATGTGAAGAAGGGCATCACACGGCTACGTCGTACTTTTGCCAACTTAGAAAGAAAAATCAGCAAGATTATGGTGGTCTATAAATTCGGTGGTGCCTCAGTCAAGGATGCCGCTTCGATCAAGCATGTCGCTCGTATCATCGCAGATACTACTGGACCACTCGTTGTCGTCGTATCCGCCATGGGCAAGACGACCAATGCCCTAGAAGAGGTGCTTAATACGTACTACAATGGCGATCAAGCCACCGCCATCGAACTACTAGCTAAGCTTAGACAAAGTCACTTCGAGGCGGCGCGAGCCATCCTGGGTGATGAGGCCGAGGAGACTATGCATAGGCTCAATGACCACTTCGTAGAGATAGACTGGATCATCGAGGATGATGTCCATGATCCTTACGACTACCTCTACGACCAGATCGTCTCCATAGGGGAGATGGCCAGTAGCACACTCTTGCATGCAGCCGTTGTAGCCCAAGGTGCACAGGCGGCCTACCTAGACGCCAGAGCGGTCATCGTGACAGATGAGCGACACCGCGCTGCTAGTGTCGACTTTGCCTTGACCCAAGAAAGAATAACTAAGCAAGTGTCTGACTTACAGGTAGATCACCGAGTCGTCATAACTCAAGGATTTATCGGTAGTACAAGGGATAATAATACGACGACTCTCGGGCGGGAAGGCTCTGACTACTCGGCGGGTATATTTAGCTACTGCCTCGATGTGGAGAGTATGCATATTTGGAAAGATGTGCCGGGTATCCTCACGGCGGATCCACGGCTATTTGACAATACCATCAAGATAGATCGACTGAGCTATCGAGAGGCGATCGAGATGACCTATTATGGTGCTAAAGTGATCCACCCCAAAACGATCAAACCCCTACAGAACAAGTCTATCCACCTACACGTAAGGCCTTACATGCAGCCTGATAGTGAGGGTACACTGATCAACGATGATGGTGCGATGACGTATCCGCCTATGATCGTCGTGGAGGCCGATCAGTCGATGTTATATATC
This sequence comes from uncultured Saprospiraceae bacterium, assembly GCA_964389475.1. GTDB lineage: Bacteria > Bacteroidota > Bacteroidia > Chitinophagales > Saprospiraceae > CAYMFD01. Next base: position 20,437 of record CAYMFD010000048.1, on the reverse strand, counting down.
AAGACGCGTGACTTTAGTTTTGTGGCAGAGCAACACCTCAAGGAGATTTTCAGGTTGCTAGATAAGTACCATATCAAAGTCAATATGATGCGAAATACCGCTATATCATTTACGATGAGCACCAATACGGTAGCCAGCAAACTCGAGCTATTGGTAGCCGACCTACGGACGTCCTTTGACGTAGATGTGGAGAGCGACCTGGAGCTGGTAACCGTCAGGCACTATGACCAAGCGACCATCAATCGTCTGACTGAGGGTAAGATGGTGATGTACGAGGAGACCTTGCGCAATACGCATCAGATGGTAATTAAAGATGTGCCGCCTCTAGTACGCAAGTAGTCTCTGGTGTAATGATGAGGACACTAATCGTACCTATATGACAAATGCTAGCCTGCTGATCTCAGCGATGATCGTCTGCCTGCTAGTGGCGTGTGGTCAGAAAGACGGTCAGCCAGAGTACGACGTATTTAGGTACAATGAGGAGAATAACGTCATGACGCTAGACCCAGCCTTTGCTAGGTCTAATAATGTGATGTGGATTACCAATCAGCTCTTTGATGGACTCGTAGAGCTTGATAGCAACCTACAAGTGGTACCCTCTATTGCCAAGACTTGGGATATCTCTGAGGATGGTCTTACCTACACGTTTGATCTGCGAGACGATGTGTACTGGCATGATGATGTGTGCTGGGGAGATCAGTCACCTAGGCGGGTAGTGGCGTCGGATGTCGTATACAGCTTAGACCGTATCATCAGCCCCGATGTCGGCTCACCAGGATCCTGGATTTTCAGAGGTCGTGTACGTGCAGATAGTCCATTCGAGGCACCTAATGATTCTACTTTTGTACTGCACCTCGATCGACCATTTGCGCCTATGCTTGGGATACTGACGATGCAGTACTGTAACGTGGTGCCCCGTGAGGCCGTGGAGCACTACGGCGATAGGTGGCGGCAGCACCCAGTCGGTAGCGGCCCCTTTAGGCTCAAGCGATGGGTACCCAATCAGGCCATCTACCTCAATGCCTCGACCAACTACTACGTGGAAGATCTGCCCTACATCGATGGTGTCAAGATCTCCTTCGTCGGGGATAAGAAGATCGCATTTCTGGACTTGCTAGCTGGTAACATCGACTTTTTTAATGGCCTTGAGTCTAGCTTTATCGATGACCTCCTCACTAAGGAAGGAACCCTCCAGCCCAAGTACAAAGACCGCCTCAATTATATCAAGTCGCCCTATCTCAACCTAGAGTACGTAGGCTTTAATCACAGCGATACGACAGGCCCACTAGCTGATGTACGAGTACGTCAGGCAATGAACTACGCCATCGATAGAGAGACCATGTTGGCTACACTACGTAATAATGTCGGCCAGCCCGCAAGTGCTGGTGCCATACCGCGGGGACTACCAGGTCACGGCCTGGTAGATGGTTACTCCTATGATATAGCTGAGGCTCAGCAACTCTTACAGGAGGCGGGCTATGAGCAGGTGGATGTAACTCTAAAGACCAATGCCGACTACCTAGACGTATGTACCTATATCCGTAATCAATGGCAGAAAATCGGTATCAATGTGGAGATAGAGGTTGTAGAGGCTGCCTACCTGCGTGAAGCTATGAGACAGGGTGATATACAGCTCTTTCGGGCTAGCTGGATTGCCGACTATCCTGACGCCGAGTCCTATATGTGTCTATTCTACAGTGAGTTACCCGCGCCGCCTAACTATACACGATACAGTAACCCCGACTTCGATCGTCTGTATGAGCAGTCCATCCAGGAGAGTGATCCTGGTATACGGCTACAGCTCTTTAAGCGGATGGATAGCCTCATCGTCAATGATGCGGCCATGATACTGCTCTTCTATGATGAGAAGGCGCAGTTTACAGCACAGCGAGTCGCTGGCCTATCGTCCAATGCAGTCAATATGCTAGACCTCAGCAGGGTGAGGATTGAGGGGGGTTAGTGGGGTGCTTTATCTGAAGATCTGCTGGATAGAGTGGGTTCCCAAATTGACTGCCTGCGTCGTCGCTTACGAATCCCTATAAACCTACAAAATGAGGTATACAAGCTGTGTCACTGTTCCAGATAAGTTAATCGTTGCTAGTTGCCACAGATCAAGTTGATCACGGGACTGGTCACTATGTTACTTACATTGCCTGCTTGATCTTTGATCGTTATGTCAAAGCTTAGCTCATTCATTTCATCCAGGGGTGTGCAGGCAGGTATCGATGGGTCGTCATAGACGCAGCAGTCGTTGAGCAGAAGTATGCGGACCTGCACGTCGATACCATTGCCTACCCCCTCGGCGGGTATCTCTGGCGTGCTAAAGGTGGCATATCTAAAGTTTGTCCGCCTGTCTATGAGCTCGATGTTTTGGTTAGGGTCACCATCAGGTACGCCTACGTCGCCGTCACCATCTGTAAATCGGAGGGTCATGACGACCGTATCTGTACCGATGGTACTCTGTATCATGCTCGATTTGCTAAAGCTCACAAACTCTAGCACCGGTGTATCGTCGAAGTCTGGCGCTGTCACACAGCTAGACCAGATGGTGATCATCGCTAGGAGTAGGGCTGTAAGTATGATGTATCGGCTAGTCGCTAGATCCATGTCTAAGGTGTCTTGTTTGCTCAAGAGTGGCAAGATACGACCATTTTGCCCCATATGAGGCTACTAAGCCTAAGCGACCTATTTTTGTGCCTAGATGAATTCGCCTACGACATATAAGCCCAAAGACCTCCTTGAGGAGGCGTTGTCTATATACGATATTCAGTACCGGGACAATCCGCTATACCGGTCATTCGTAGATAATATGCATATGTCTGATCGTCAGTATCGCAAGATCGGTGAGATGCCTTTCTTGCCCATCTCAGCATGGAAGCACCACACCGTCATGACGGGTGACTGGCAGCCAGAGATCGTATACTCGAGCAGCGGTACGGGCGGTACGCAGAGTCGCCATCTAGTACGTAGTGAGGCTAGCTATCTTGACAACTGTAGACAGGCATTTGAGGCAGTTTATGGTCCTGTCGAGGACTACGTATTCCTAGGCCTACTACCGAGTTATTTAGATCGGGAGGGTTCTTCGCTGATCACCATGCTACAGCACTTTGTTGATGTCTCGAGCCACAGCGAGAGTGGTTTTTACCTACGTAATGTGGAGGAACTCTTGGCGACCTTGCACAAGTGTCATGCGGCAGGCAAGCAGACTGTTTTGTGGGGGGTGACGTATGCCTTGCTAGACTTCGGTGATTTATACGACATAGAGGACTGGCCTGACCTCATTATCGTGGAGACTGGTGGTATGAAAGGAACTAGAGCCGAACTACCTAAGCATGAGCTGCACACTATACTTAAGGCTTCTTATGGTGTGGGCGATATACACAGCGAGTATGGTATGACGGAGCTATTGTCTCAGGCATACAGCACTGGTGAAGGCGTCTTTTATCCTTCGGCGACCATGCACGTGCATGTACGAGAGCTGACCGACCCCCTAGCGATTTGCCCGATAGGCCGTACAGGGATCATCCATGTATTCGATAGTAAGAATGTCAATACCTGTGCATTCATCGCTACTCAAGACCTAGGCCGTATGCGCCGTGACGGCGGCTTTGAGATTGTTGGTAGGGTAGATCACGCAGAGGCGAGAGGCTGTAATTTACTTTTAAGTGAGGTCGTCTGATGCCGAGAGTCGCTGCTGAGGCGCAACCTCGCAGCTCAATTGGAGTGGTCGAGCCGCTACTGAGGCGCAACCTCGCAGCTCAATTGGACTCAAATGAGCAAATGGGCGAATCGACAAATAAGCAAATCGACGAATCGATAAATAAATCAAATCGACCAATCTAAATCGCTGACGCATCAAAGTCGTACCGCTCAAACATTAACATGTAAGATGGCATGGTTGGTGCTCCTATCGTTTCCATCCTGGTCATACTGTATCCCTCCCCATCATATTTATTGGCGAGTAATTCTATAGTGTTGGCCAGTACGACGTGGTCGAGCATACCCCATTTGTTGGTTACGTCCTTGTAAGAAATCACCTCTACTTTGTATCTATCTGCCATGTATATCAATTGTTAATAATGTATCTGTCAGGTATCAAACAATTGCCAACACCTACCGTTACTTTCATACAATAATAGCATTTACAAGGATATGGGAAAATCAGCACTCGTAACAGGTGGGACAAAGGGTATAGGTCTAGCGGTTGTCAAGTCTTTTTTGGCTCGTGGCGTTAACGTAGCATTTACGAGTAGGTCAGAGGAAGCCGCTACTTTTGTAGAGCAAGAACTGCAAGGCGCTGGGGCGAAGGTTATGGGTGTCGCCTGTGATGCAAGAGACTTCGCTGCGCAGCAGCGACTCGTCGACAGCATGGTAGCTGCGTGGGGTAGTTGTGACTATGTCATCGCCAATGCGGGAGTGGGCCACTTCGCACCCGTTGATGAGTTAACCATAGAGCAGTGGGATGAGGTGATAGATATCAATCTGAGTGGTGTATTTTATACGACCAAGGCTGCCATCCCGGCCCTCAAGGAGAGTAAGGGCTACCTCATAACGATCGCCAGTCTAGCAGGTACCAATTTTTTTGAAAAAGGAGCTGCCTACAATGCTTCTAAGTTCGGTCTTGTAGGATTTACACAGGCGGTGATGTTAGACCTTCGTAAGTATGATGTCAAAGTGTCGACGATTATGCCAGGGAGTGTGTCTACACATTTTAATGGGCACCATCCTAGTGATGCCGATGCCTGGAAGATACAACCGGAGGATGTAGCACAGATCGTCGAAAATCTCATCGATATGCATCCACGTACACTGCCTAGTAAGGTAGAGGTACGACCAAGTGTCCCGCCCAGTGCTAAACGATGACTAATATCATTTTATGACACATAGAATGACCACTTAATGTAAAAGTAGTGTGACCTTTGTTGCACCATATTAATACTCTAATCCAAACCATAATACACATGCATAATAAGACTGATAACAACTCGGCGCATGACTCGCATATGACGGGTGATGCTACGATGTGTCCATTCCTCAATGGCAATGTGCAGCATGCCGCGGGTGCAGGTACTACCAATAGAGACTGGTGGCCCGAAGCACTTAATCTCAATATCCTGAGGCAGCATAGCACACTGTCAGATCCGATGGATCCTGATTTTGACTACCAAAAAGCATTCCAGGCTCTAGATTACGAGGCGCTGAAGCAAGATCTACGTGACTTCATGACAGATAGCCAAGACTGGTGGCCTGCAGATTACGGTCATTATGGTCCTTTCTTCATACGTATGGCATGGCATGCTGCTGGTACATACCGTGTGAGTGATGGACGTGGTGGATCAGCTACAGGCAATCAGCGTTTTGCGCCGCTTAATAGCTGGCCAGACAATACGAATCTGGACAAAGCAAGATTCTTACTATGGCCTATCAAACAGAAGTACGGCAAGAAGATCTCATGGGCTGACCTACTTATCCTCACGGGTAATGTAGCACTGGAGTCTATGGGCTTTGAGACATTTGGTTTTGCAGGTGGTCGTGATGATATCTGGGAGCCAGAGCAAGACGTATACTGGGGACAAGAGAAAGAGTGGCTAGGTGTTAATCGCTACAAAGGCGAGCGAGAACTAGAGCGAACACTAGCTGCATCGCACATGGGTCTGATCTACGTCAATCCAGAAGGACCTGAGGGCAACCCTGATCCGCTAGCAGCTGCACACGATATAAGAGAGACATTCGGCCGTATGGCGATGAATGATGAAGAGACGGTAGCCCTCATCGCGGGTGGTCACACATTCGGTAAGTGCCACGGTGCTGCTAATGACGGTGAGTTCCTAGAGGCGGAGCCAGAGGGAGCTCCTATCCAGCAGATGGGTATCGGCTGGAAGAGTAAGTTCGGTACAGGCGTCGGAAATGATACGATCACATCTGGCCTCGAAGGCGCATGGACTAAGACGCCAGCGCAGTGGAGCCACGACTATTTCACCCACCTATTTGAGTATGAGTGGGAGTTGACTAAGTCACCAGGAGGAGCCCATCAATGGATAGCCAAGGACGGTGCAGGCGCTGGTACGATACCTGATGCACATGACCCTAATAAGTCACATGCACCATTTATGCTGACGACAGACCTATCTCTCCGTGTAGATCCAGCTTATGAGAAGATCAGCAAGCGATTCTTAGAAAATCCAGATGAGTTTGCTGATGCATTTGCAAGAGCATGGTTTAAGCTCACGCATAGGGATATGGGACCCAGCAGCCGATACCTAGGACCAGAGGTGCCACAAGAGGAGCTGATCTGGCAAGACCCCGTGCCTGCACCTACGCATGCACTCGTAGATGATAGCGATGTAGCAGCACTTAAGGCGGCCATACTGGCAACTGACTGTACAGTAGCAGAACTCGTACACACAGCATGGGCATCAGCCTCTACATATAGAGACAGTGACAAGCGTGGTGGTGCCAATGGTGCACGCATCAGACTAGAGCCGCAACGGTCATGGACAGCTAACAATCCTAGTGTGCTTAACAAGGTGCTCGGAGCACTAGAGGGAGTACAAGCAGACTTTAACGGTAAGCAGTCTGGTGGTAAGCAAGTCTCAATGGCCGACCTCATCGTCATAGCTGGTAATGCTGCTGTAGAGGCAGCTGCTAAGGCAGCAGGTAATGAGATTACGGTAGATTTCGTAGCTGGTCGTGGTGATGCGTCACAGGAGCAGACAGACGTCGAGTCATTTAAGGTGCTGGAGCCTACAGCAGACGGATTCCGTAACTACCACGATGGTGGTGACCACAAGGCCTCACCAGAGGAGATGTTACTCGACAAGGCTCAGCTCATGACACTTACGGCGCCAGAGATGGCTGTACTAGTTGGTGGTATGCGTGCCATCGGTGCTAACCATGACGGTAGCACTTACGGTGTATTTACAGATCGTGCTGGACAGTTGACCAATGATTACTTCGTCAACCTACTCGATCTACGTACGACGTGGGCAGCCAAAGATAGTAGCGAGCACTACTTTGTAGGTAGTGACCGTAAGTCTGGCGCTAAGCGCTGGGAGGGTAGTAGAGTAGACCTCATATTTGGGTCTAACTCTGAGCTACGTGCTATCTCAGAAGTCTACGCCATGTCAGACAGTGCTGAGAAGTTCGTCAGAGACTTTGCCAAGGCATGGGCCAAGGTGATGAACCTAGATCGTTTTGATCTGAAGGCATAAAACTAGTCCTATAGAAATTAGACAGATTAACCGTCATGTAGTGTAGTGCTGCATGGCGGTTTTTTGTTGTTGGGTGGGGTTCGAATATCAGATTTCAAATATCAGACTACTACTAAGCTGCTTTGCCAAGGCGATCTGTTCTATAATGGCCTTGCAAATATATTTGCAAGCGCAAGAGGTCTGTTGCAAATGAAATTTTTATACCGCTACTAAACAAGTAATGGCACACCAGGAAACAACTACGAAAAAGTACAAATCTACGTGATCTAGAGGCTCACACCTCTTTTTATTTATCCCCGTAATGGGAGTAAGCACTCAATACTATGACAGTCACTACATGATCTTTGACTTCGTAAACTAACCGGTGCTTTTTGCTAATTCTCCTAGAGTACAAACCATGTAAATCATGCTTGAGCATTTCAGGTTGCCCAGTTCCAGTTTTAGGGTGCTCCATTTATTCACTTAAAATCTGACCGATCTTTTTTAAAGTTGGTTTGTCTCCAGACTTTTTGTGTTTTTGAATATCGGATAAAGCTACTTTAGTGAAGGCTAAAGTATATTTCATAAACCCAGTAAAGTAGTTATATCTTCTGGAGTAGATATTTTCTTCACGTCAGCGTTTTCTGCCTGTTTTAGGCTCTTTCTTATGCGTTTCACCATTTCAGCATTGAAGTATAGATCGTCTTGGTCTACTGGGGTCAGAATATAAGATTTGTCTTTGCCTCTTTGTATAATGATCTGATCTCCCTTATCTACTTTTTCAAAATAGAGACGTTGGTTCTGTCTGAATTCTCTACTACTTACTACTACCATGTGTTGATTTTCTGTGTACCATATTGGTACAATGCTGTAAAGGTAAAGATAGTTTCCCAATGTAAACGGCAGATCTCGTATTTAGCATATTCTCCTGAAGTAGCGTGTTTTCAAAGTGGCCTTACAAACGTCACTCGCAAGCGCAAAAGGTCTACTACAAATGAAAAAAGCAACTCCGCTAATGACCAAGCACCAGACACTCAGGAAACAACAATACGACCACCAATACTACGATCTGAATAATTAAGAAGGGCACAATACCTCGGTAGATATGTCCCGTCGTGACACTCTCAGGGGCGACGCCTTTGAGATAAAATAAGGCAAAGCCAAAAGGCGGACTCAAGAAACTCGTCTGTAAGTTGAGAGCAAGAAGGATACCGACCCATACTAGGTCAAAGTCGTAGCTCACCAAGATAGGGTAGACGACGGGCACGAAGATGAAGATGATCTCGATAATGTCGATAAAGAAGCCGGCTACAAAGACGATCAGCATAAAGAGCAGTAAGAAAGCTATCGGACCAAGGTCACTACCACGGATCAGCTCTAGTAAGAGATCGTCACCGCCAAGACCTCTAAACACGAGAGAGAAGGTAGTAGCTCCTAGTAAAATCAGAAAGACCATACTGGTGATCTTGGTCGTCTCCTGCATGACGGTCTTGAGGACGTCGAGTGACCATCTCCCCTGGATGCCCACCAGCACCATAGCACCAGTAGCACCCACGGCAGCGGCCTCGGTGGGGCTAGCGATACCTGCTATGATGGACCCCAGCACAGCAATGATGAGTAGTAGCGGTAGGACGAATGCCTCGACCAGCCGCTTGCCGAAGCCACTCGCCCTAAAAGCAGCTACCTCATCGGCAGGTATAGCCGGTGCTTTGTCGGGGAAGATGTTACTGATGACAAGGACATAGGTAATGTAGGCACCTACGAGCAGGACACCAGGCAGTAAGGCTGCAGTGAATAGGTCACCGACCGTCACATTAAGCACGCTACCTAGGAGTATGAGTACGACAGAGGGTGGTATGATCTGGCCCAGCGTGCCTGAGGCAGCAATGACACCAGTAGCTAGCTCCTTACTGTAGTTGCGCTTGATCATCGTAGGTAGGCTGATGAGGCCCATCGTGATTACTGTGGCGCCGACTATGCCAGTACTAGCTGCTAACATGGTACCTACGATGATGACCGAGATGGCAAGACCTCCACGTAGTCGCCCAAATAGCATGGCCATCGTATCGAGTAGTCGCTCTGCTAGTCCAGATTTCTCCAGCATGAGGCCCATAAACACGAATAGCGGTACGGCCATGAGTACCTGATTGCGCATCGTCCCCATGATACGTAAGGGTAGGAGGTCGAGGAAGTCAGGCACAAAGATCAAACCCACCACCGCACTTAAGCCACCCAGTAGTAGCGCCACAGGGTAACCCAGCAGCACAGCAGCGAAGATCACGACGAATAGTAAGATGGCTATCTCTTGCATATGCGAAAGGTAGTGAGATGGTGGCTCAATGCGAAGCATTTGGGTGATATAGCTTGGGAGAGATGGATGTGTGAAATAAGTTATTTGTATTTGTAGCAAATACATTTTACTCCTCACCCACCAAACTCACCCACCATCCTCACCCTCCACCAAAAAACAACTCCCACACCTCCGCCACCAACTCACTGCGTACCACCACCACCAGTTCTCGGTCATCGTCCTCCGCCCACTGTGCGAGTGCCGGCACGACACCGGCATGACCATCGCCTGCGACCTCTAGCTTACCGATTTCGTCGAGGATGATGGTGCAAACTGTAGCGTCTTGGGTCGCAGATAGGAGGGTGTGATTGGCCCAGTCGATAGTATCCCGATCGATTAAGTAGCGGCCTACTACTATTGTTCGCTCGCAATCTGGTGTCGCTATCAGTGGTCGGCTTTCCCTACTAGTCAAGTCGATGATCTGCCTGTCGGTCTGATCGCCGGGTGCTAGGATTCCTGCTGTATGGGTGCCACTGTAAAGGCGTTGTGCAAGGGTCGTCTTGCCGCTGCGTATGTCGCCGGTAATGATGGTAATCATGTCAGCTGGTCAAAGTGACTACTACGCAGTTGTGGGTATCGACGTTGTAGCCAGGGTAGGAGGTAGTTAATCGTTATGTATCGCCAGAGGGGTAGGATGACCACTAGGTATAGACCGATGAAGGCGGCTACACGTCCCAGCGAGCTTACATCATGCACCGTGGCAGCAATAGCAACCGTGATAAAGCCTATCGACACCCACCATCTCCAGCGACGCCGCTTATTAACGGGATTAGCTTTGGCGAACTGCTCGAAAACGGTATCTGCTCGTATCACCAAGATACCAGAGAATACACCCCACAACAGCATCAGGGCAACGTAGGTCACGGGCAGTAGGTGCTGACCATCTGGTCCTAGGGAGAGGTGCTGGGCTAGCCACCTAGACCACACGTCGACAGCATCTAGTAGACTGCCACCGTAGACGATGTACCAGCTGATGGCCTTGTGTATGGCAGTACTACCGGCTATCATCAGGGCACTCGATAATACGGCCAGCCTGGGCCTCAGCAGAGAGAAGCACGATAGTATGATCAGGTACTGGTAACCAAGGGCTAGTAGAGCTCCCGGGCCTGCATGTGGTGTCAGCATGAGTTTGGCGATAGCTACCGTAGCGAACGCCATACTCAGCATAGAGCGATACTCTACGTCAAAGGTGCTTGTCTGTTTCAACCGATAGGCATAGTAGACGGCATAGGTGCCGAGGAGCATCCCAGTAACGGGAAGTTTCCACAAGTGGAGGAGACCGCCCAGGCCACACTCTAGCGCAACCCAGATACGTAGGAGTTCCTCTACCTCGGTCTTGGCCTTCATCTAGTCGAGTAGGTAGTAGTCGACGGTGTTGACCACGCGGATTACCTTGATCTGCGGTGTGTACTGATCTCTATTGTTGATGGAGAACATACCCTGTCTAGCCGTTTTGATCTTACCGACCTTGCTACCGCTATCTTGAGCGAACTTTTCTGCTACTATGCGAGCATTTTTGTTGGCCTCTTCTACCATCTCGGGTTTGACGGTATTTAGCTTGGTAAAGAGGTATTCTATCGGCATCCACGTATTCTTGTTGGAGATGATGATGTCCTTCTTTATCAGTGATGGGGCAGCAGCGACGGTTCTCTCTAGCTTGGCGATGTCTGAGGTGCGGAGGGTAAAGTCCGCGGTGGCTTTGTATCGATTGATCCGGCCCTGCTGTGGATCTCTGTAAGGGTCGGCATTAGCGTCTAGGATATTGGTCGTGCCACGGCTGATCTCATCGGCATTAAAGCCTTGCTCTTTAAAGAAGGTCTGTAGCTCGGTAGCCGCTCGGTCTAGTGTTTTTTGCAATGCGGATAGATCATTGCCGCCATAGCTGATCTGCATGGGCCACACCGCTAAGTCGGCGGGCATCTCACGTTCGGCGAGGCCTTTGACACTCACTTCTCGGTCGAGTTGCTTGCCCTTTACGAGTACATGGCTGACCTGGTAGCCGAGGACGACGAGCCCTAGAGCTAGTATAGCACTGGGTATGCTTAGTTTGCTATTCATTGCCTTCCATCATCTTGGGCCACTCATTATTGCTGCGATCTACATCGGCCATATCCTCGTCTGCACCGATAGTGATCGTCCGTACCATGGATATCGGCTTGTCTATTGTGATCGTCCGCTCAGGATGAGTCCACGGCCAGTCGGGTAGGACAGTGACGGACTTTTCGCCAAAGTTCTTTTCGCCACGCATCACCCGCAGTGGTAGGTAGTAAGTGTCACTCGTGCCATCGGTATAGGCGACCTCCACCTCCTGTGGCATCGGGAAGTAGCCATTGCGGCGTAGCTTAACCATCGTGTTATCGCCGTCAGCATAGACACTATCCACGCTGTAGTCGATGACGTCGGTACCATGGACCCAGTATTCTCTGAACCAGTCTAGCTCCAGACCACTCGATTTTTCCATGACTCGCATAAATGACTCGATCGTCGGGTGCTTAAACTTCCATGTATCGTAGTAGGCCTTGAGGGCAGGGTAGAAGTCGTCTGCACCCATAATGTATCGCAGTTGAGCGAGTAGGGCCTGTCCTTTGACGTAGGAGCCTACGCCGTAGGCCTGATTGGTCTTGTAGTGATCTGCATGTGTGACGAGGGCTTCCTCGTATCCTGACATCGCAAAACCCTCGTAACTACGTACCGATCCGGCGATAGGATTATCGACTACTTCGCCTGGTATGAGGCCTTCCTTGCGGAGGTAGTTCATCGTCTCACTACTGCCAAAGCTCGTAAAGCCTTCATCCATATATGGGTATAGAGCCTCGTTGGTGGCTAGTACCATCTGGTACCAGCTGTGCATCCACTCGTGTACACTCACACCTACTAGACTACCTATGCTCCGTTCTCCTGTGATTAGTGTTCCCATCGGGTACTCCATCCCGCCGTCTCCACCTTGTATGAAGGCATAGCTCTTGTACGGATACTCACCGTAGTGCTCATTCATATAGCCGAGTGCAGCATCCATGATCCGTGGTAGGGCTGTCCAGTTGTCGGTGGTCTTTTCGCCGGGCTGGTATAGCATGTGTAGCATCACGCCTTCGTCCGTCTGGTACGTGGTATGCACGTAATCTGGATCTGCCGCCCACATAAAATCGTGTACATTCTCAGCCCTCCAGTGCCAGGTCAGTTTTTTCTTACGAGAAATGTCGACAGCACTCGTGTGGTAGCCGTAGCCTATCTCATCCGCATTGACCAGTTCGCCACCGGCGCCTAGGATATAGTCTTTGTCGATGGTGATCTTCACGTCAAAGTCGCCCCACACGCCGTGAAATTCTCGTCCTACATAGGGATTAGCATGCCAGCCTAGGTAGTCGTATTCACATAGTTTAGGGTACCATTGCGACATCGAGAATCGGATGCCCTCTTTACTGTCACGACCAGAGCGACGTACCTGGAGAGGTATCTGGGCCTCATGCTCCATGTATAGCTCTACCGTCTCGCCTGGTTGTATGGGGTCAGTCAGGGTTACTTCTAGTATCGTGCCTTCTTCCTTGTAGGCTTGCTTGACGCCATTCATCTTGAGTAGCTTGACCCGCTGGTAGCCGATTTCGTCGTCGGTCAATTTGCTGATGCGATCACCAACACGCCTATCAGGATCTAGGACGTTGAGTGACTTCATATCCATCATGCTACCTGGTTGGAAGGCATTGAAGTAGAGGTGGTAGTAGAGGTTGTGTAGGACGTCAGCTGAGTTATTGGTATATGTAATCGTCTGCTTGCCTTCGTATTGATTCTTTTTAGCATCGACATCGATCTCCATGTCATAGGTGATGGCCTGTTGCCAGTATGCCCCGTACTGGGCAGTGGCGAGAGATGGTAGGCATAGTAACATAGCGATGATCGCTACGACTAATTTCCAGCTTGATTGTATCACGGGTTAATCTATTTAGTTGTCCTGCGAAGATAGTATTATCACGTGGTCGCATCGCTACACTGCTCATTTTACCTTTCGGGTCGAGTGATCGTGTCTTGGTCATTACGTGATTATGCCTAAGTACTATTAGGCAGCTGCCTGATGAGCTTTGTTGGTAAAGTGGTGATCTTTTGTCGAAGTAATTACTCTTTGACTGATCGATCTTACTATCTTTCCACTTTAATTATTAAAATAAATTAGTTATGAATATCTGAGTCGATTTATAGGATTTGTTGCACTTGTTTGTTTATCCATAGTTTCATGTAGTGATCCTTGTGATGATGTTAATTGTGGTGCTAATGGGGTGTGTGATGATGGTACATGTATCTGTGATGCTGTATACAGTGGTACAGCATGCGAAGTAGAGAATCGTAGCCTTCTATACGGTACGTATACTGCAGACAATCGGGTTTGTTCGTCTTCTACTTTCGTGCAAATTGATGAAGTAGTCATAGCAGGAGGGAATGTTGTCGACCCCAATGAGATTACTTTTCTAATAACTAGTTCTTCTCAAAATTACGGTCCATTTGATGCTAGATCGTCTGACGATGGCCTATCGTTTAGTGGGACTGGGTCTTTCTTTGAAAATAATGTCACGATGTCCGGAGCAAGGAATGTCGCTGGAGAACTGGAAGCCAACATCCAGTTTGAGACGGCTACTTTTTCTACCAACTGTGATTATACCTTGAGATAAGTATAGAAAGGCAAGTGCCTTTGTGAGCCCTTTTCAATGCAGTAAGCTGCATTGAAAAGGGCTTTTTTATGCCTTCCTCACAGAAATGGTGGACACCCTTGTCGCAGGAAATACCAGTGAGCACGGTGGCAAAACGAAGTCCAAATCCTACTGTGACTCGTTGAGGCCCCAGGTCATCGCCCTGCATCCTCATCCCTCTAGTCAACGAGGTGTCCATGCTGTCGGTTGCTTATCGGAGTAGCTGACTACTCACTCATTCTCGCTAGATATCAACAATATCCCTACCTTAGTAACACACTGAGATAACCTATGGCAAAAAGCGACAACAGCCCTTCCTACGATAAATTTAAGTTGAACGAGATTAAGACCTACGCCTCGACGGAGTTCTTAGCGGATAACAAGAAAAAATATCGGCAGGTCTTCGATCGGTACGATACCACATACATCTACGCAGAGCTGACTTTTTTCAATAAGCAATTTGACAAAGAAAGCTGGGATACAGAGATCAACCTTAAGTGCTTTAAAGCGGGTACCCCTGCCAAAGAGATCTGTAATATAGAGCTGCAGAAGAAGGTCAGCAAGTACGATAGTAAGGTCTACATACGTGAAGGCTGGGGGAACAAGAATGAAGGTAGTTTCTGGAAGGCCGGTACGTATTTTTGGGAAGCCTACATAGGTGGTGAAAAGGTAGGTACTAAGTACTTCTACATAGAGGATGTGGGCTATGACCTAGTCGACGGCTACAATCCTTACATGACAGTCAAGAGTGTAAAACTGTACGAAGGTCAGTACGATGATGTGCCTAAAGATCGACGCCAGTACATGCGTAAGTTCGCCACCGATGCCACCCGGTATATATACGTAGAGCTAGATCTAGAGAATATTAATCTCAATCAGAATTGGCACTGTGAGGTCTTTATTAATTTTAAGAATGAAGTCAATGATCTGAAAGGTCGGGTCACCCGCCTCAAACACCTCAAAATAGGTACGGAGTCTACCATGATTACGGCCGGCTGGGGATCCAATAATAAGGGTAGCTGGAAGAAGGGTGATTACTCAGTGGAGATCGTCTTTATGGATCGCATCATCGCTTTGGTGCAGTTTGAGGTCAATGACGAATTCGAGGAGGGGACACCCATTGTAGAGTTACCATTTCAAGATGAAATCATACTAGACGATGCTCCAGACCAAAAAGTAGAAGGCTTCGAGGATCTGATGGTCAAACTCGATAGGCTGATAGGTCTCGACAATATCAAGCAAAAAGTCAGAGAACATGCTAGCTATATCAAGTTCGTGCAGCTGCGTAAGGATCGCGGATTCGAAGAGTTAGATACGATCAGTGTCCACAGCGTATTTACGGGTAACCCTGGTACGGGTAAGACGACGGTGGCTCAGATGATGGGCCAGCTCTACAAGAAGATGGGCCTGCTCACCAAGGGGCATGTGCATGAGGTAGACCGCGTAGACCTAGTAGGAGAGTACATAGGACAGACAGCGCCTAAGGTCAAGGAAGCCATCGAGCGGGCCAAGGGTGGCGTACTCTTTATAGATGAGGCGTACTCACTAGCTCGTAGTAAGGAGGATAGTAAGGACTTTGGCCGAGAGGTCATCGAGATCCTCGTTAAGGAAATGTCTAATGGTACTGGCGATATGGCCGTGATCGTCGCTGGTTATCCAGATGAGATGGAGCAGTTCCTTGATAGTAATCCCGGCCTGCGGAGTCGATTTAAGCACTTCTTCCAGTTCCCAGACTATACGCCTGGTGAGCTGATGCAGATAGCTGACTATGCGGCAGCAGAGCGGGAGGTCATTCTAGCCGAAAAAGCTTTGGTACGCGTCAATGAGATGCTCGTAGATGCCTTCCGTGACAGGGACCGCAGTTTTGGTAATGCTCGCTACGTACACGACCTTATCGATAAGGCCAAGTTTAATATGGGGCTCCGAGTGATGGGTCGCAAGACACCAGAGAAGCTGCCCGCAGCTGATCTCATGACCATCCTTGAGAAAGACATCCTTGCGATCAAGCCTGATGACTTTAAGCATCCTGTCGTCATACCTGTCGACCGTGCCCTCCTAGACGAGGCCATGATCGAGCTCGATGCTCTGATAGGCATAGACCGCGTCAAACAGCAGATCACAGAACTGGTCGAGATCGTCAGATACTACAGGGAGTCGGGCAAAAACGTGCTGGCATCATTTAGTCTGCACACGGTATTTAGCGGTAATCCTGGTACGGGTAAGACCACCGTCGCTCGCATACTGACCAAAATATACAAGGCACTAGGCGTCCTAGAGCGAGGCCACATCGTAGAGACGGATCGCCAAGGTCTAGTTGCGGGTTACGTAGGCCAGACGGCTATCAAGACGGCTAAGCAGATCGACCAGGCCATGGGCGGTGTATTGTTTATAGACGAGGCCTATGCCCTTGCACGCAGTACGTCCAATCAGGGTGACTTCGGTGACGAAGCGATACAGACCCTCCTCAAGCGTATGGAGGATAATAGGGGAGAGTTCTTCGTCTTCGTGGCGGGCTACCCCAAGAATATGAATACCTTCCTGAAGACCAACCCTGGCCTCAATAGTCGTTTTGACAAGGTCTTACACTTCGACGACTACAGCAGCGACGAGCTGACAGAGATTGCCGCCAAGATGTATCGCGATGAGGGCATGTCTGCCTCTAAGAAGGCCATCGAATTCTTGCGTCAGTACTTTGCTGACTTGTATGTCGGTAAGGATCAGTACTTTGGCAATGCCCGTACAGTACGCAAGATCATCCTAGCCAGTATCAAACACCAAAACCTACGACTAGCCGCTGTGCCAGTTGATAAGCGATCGTCACAGATGATCAGTAAGATCACCCACCAAGACGTGGTATCTGCCATCGCCTCTGATGACGAGCAGCCATTGTATGACCGTAAACGCATCAGTTTTGGTGCAAAAGAGTAAATCAGAACCGTCTAACGTCTAACGTCAACCGTAGAACTTCCGACGTCAAAACGTAAAACGTCAAACGCAAACCTTTCTACCATGAGAATAAACTTACTTCCACTCCTCCTCCTGACACTAGCGACCTCGCTGATTGCCCAAGTGGAGACCCCTGGCCTATCGTTTAGATGTGTTGGCCCTGCACTGACCTCTGGCCGTATTATCGATGTAGCTGTTAACCCTGATAACCCGCATGAGTACTATGCGGCAGCTGCCTCTGGCGGTGTATGGAAGACGACCAATAACGGGACGACCTTCACACCTATATTTGACGGAGAGGCGAGTTACAGCATCGGCTGCGTGACCATTGATCCTAGCGATCACAATATCGTCTGGGTAGGTAGCGGAGAGAACAATAATCAGCGTAGTGTCGCCTACGGCGATGGCATCTACAAAAGTCTCGACGGCGGTCAGTCGTGGACCAATATGGGCCTCAAAACTTCCGAGCATATCGCCAAAATCATCGTACACCCTGACAATAGCGACTACGTCGTAGTAGCAGCTATGGGACCGCTGTGGTCAGCCGGTGGTGAGCGAGGTATCTACGTGACCGAGGATGGTGGCAAGACGTGGAAGGCTACATTGACAGTCGATCAGCACACAGGTGCTAGTGACCTAGTCATCGACCCGCGTGATCCCAATGTCATGTACGCCAGCACGCAGCAGCGACGCCGACACGTATTTACGTACGTGGGTGGTGGCAAGGAGTCTTCTGTCTATAAGAGTACCGATGCTGGTATGACCTGGACGAAGGTCGAAAAGGGCCTACCCGCCAACCTTATGGGTAGAGTAGGACTCGCAATCTCGCCTGCCAACCCTGATTATGTCTATGCCATAGTAGAAGCAGCTGATGGTAAGGGCGGTACCTACCGCACGACCAATGGTGGTGCATCGTGGGATAAGCGTGGTGGATATGCTACCTCGGGTAACTTCTATCAAGAGCTCGTCTGCGATCCTAAAGATCCTGACCTCCTATATAGTATGAATACTTGGCTAAACGTAAGTACGGATGGCGGTAAGTCTTTTAGTATGGTCGGCGAAGAGTACAAGCACGTAGATAATCACTCCATGTGGATCGATCCTGATAATACGGATCGCTGGATAGTAGGCTGCGATGGTGGGATTTATGATACCTACGATGGTGGGAAGACGTGGGTCTACAAGCCCAATCTGCCGATCACACAGTTCTACAAAGTGAGTGTAGACAATGACGAGCCTTTTTACAATATCTATGGTGGTACACAGGACAACAATAGTATGTACGGCCCTAGCCGCGTGGCCAATAGTCATGGTATTCGTAATAGTGACTGGACGTTGACCCATGGTGGTGACGGATTTGAGTCCGTCGCTGATCCGCAGAATCCTGACATCGTCTATGCGCAATCGCAGTATGGTGTGCTGGTACGCTATGATCGTAAGAATGGCGAAGAAGTCGGCATACAGCCCAAAGAACGCAAGGGCGAAGACACCTATCGATGGAACTGGGATAGCCCCCTCATAGCCAGCCCGCATAAGTCGGGTCGCGTCTATTTTGCTGCCAATAAGGTGTTCCGATCAGATGACTATGGCAATAGCTGGGAGGTGATCTCAGACGACCTTACACGGCAGGTGGATCGCAATACGCTACCTGTCATGGGTAGGGTACAGAGTGTCGATGCCGTTATGAAAAACATGAGTACCTCGCTATATGGTAGCATCGTAGCCATGGATGAGAGCAAGGTCGACCCTGACCTCCTCGTCGTAGGTACAGATGATGGACTGATCCATGTGACGACGGATGGTGGTGATAACTGGCAAAAGGTGAGCCGAGTGTCAGGAGCACCCCAGAATAGCTATGTCAACGCCGTAGTTTGCTCTCAACACGATGAGAATGTCATCTACGCTGCGTATAACCACCACAAGTTCGGAGACTTTAAGCCCTATCTCTATGTCAGTCGTGACAAGGGCAAGTCCTGGAAAAGTATTGCGGCTAACCTGCCAGAGCGAGGTAGCGTATATGCACTAGCGGAGGACCATGTAGACAAGGATCTGCTCTTCTGTGGTACGGAGTTCGGCGTACACTACAGCACCGATGGCGGTGCTAAGTGGACACAGATCAAGAGCGGTCTACCTACGATAGCGGTGAGAGACATCGATATTCAGGAGCGAGAGAGTGACCTCGTACTCGGTACTTTCGGTCGAGGATTTTACGTCTTGGATGACTACTCGCCACTACGGTCCGTCAAGTCGCTAGCCGACAGCAAAGCCTCGCAACTACTACCTATACGTACCGCCTTGAGTTACGAACTAGCTAAGCCACTCGGTAATAGACGGCAAGGTTCTCAAGGGCATAGCTTCTACTCTGCGGATAACCTAGGATCTGTCGCAATGATCAACTACTACGTGGCTGATGAGGTCAAGTCTCTAAAGGACAAACGCCAAGAGGCCGAGAAAGAGAAGGTCAAGGCTGGTGCCGACACGCCATTCCCATCCTACGATGAGCTGAAGGCAGAGCGGGACCAGCAGTCGGCCTACCTATTGTTCGTTGTCGAGGATGCTGATGGTGATATGGTCGCCAAGCTTAAGGAGACATACAAGATGGGAGTCCAGCGCCTAGAGTGGGATCTACGCTACCCGTCCAAAGACCCAATCAAGCTCAACAAGGCCAAGTGGGTAAGTCCTTATGCGTCTAGGTCTTACGGCCCACTGGTGCCGAGTGGTACCTACACGGTCGCCATGCATAGTGTCGTAGATGGCAAGATGGAACAGCTAGGCGAGCCGATGGCATTCGACGTTAAGTCGCTTGATAATGCCGTACTACCAGTAGCGGATGAGGCTGATAAGCTGGCCTTCCAGAAAGAGCTAGCCGAGCTCAATAGAAGTATAAGCGGTGCTCAGAAGCTCGTCGGCGAACTCAATACTAAGCTAGATTACATGGAGGCGGCAGCGCTAGCGACTAATCTCGACTTTGCGTTTATGGAAGAACTACAGCTCGCCAAGGATGAGATGAAGGCGGCAGAAGTACTCCTCAACGGTGATCCTATCAAGACCAAACTAGATATCGATCAGCCACCATCACCAGCTAGTCGGGTAGGGTGGATCAGGTACGAACAACGTCATAGTAGTGCACCCGTCACAGCTACGCATCGCAGTAGCCTTGCCATCGCCAAAGAAGAGTTTAAGCCGATACTCGATATGTTGACCAAGGTCGCCGAGGTAGCAGTACCTGCCCTCGAGTCTGCACTTGAGGCTGCAGATGCGCCATATACGCCAGG
>CAYMFD010000047.1:13384-26416 GCA_964389475.1 uncultured Saprospiraceae bacterium | reverse complement strand
AGTTCGTTCTCGATACGGTTGGTTTTTTCCTGCTACAAGCAGAAGACCTTATCAGTCGCCTTGATAATCCAACCGTAGAAATAGCAACCTATGATTTTGAATGCAAGCATCCTAGACAATGGGTATACGAAGTGTATAATCGCATTATACACGAGGACTATCTTGACGACTACGATGCAGAACTGCTACGCATACTAGATGAAGTGTACTGGGGTGATTATAAGGCAGTTAGTAACGTGGAGAGCCTTAAAATTTTATTTCGACAGGAGGGCTCCTTCGCCTTTGAGGTGCGATAGAGTCAGTTAGCTCAAAGCTTAAAGTCAAAAGCGGAAAGGCTCAAATCATGCTAAGGTGATTGAGTGCAACGCAGTGGCATCGAAATCTCTGTCGTGTGGGCTTTTCGACTCCGCTCAATGTCCACAAAGTAGAGTTCGCCGCATATTGTCTACCCCAGGGGTCAAACTGGAGTAGGGAGTGCTTTTTGACCGGAAGTAACTTGAGGGCAATGGCTCCCGCCATGTGCCCCGAAGTACCTTTACGATAGGTAGGTGAGTGAGTGTGATGCAGTGTAATCGAAATCTCCGTCGTGAGGTTGGCAGGTAATTAAGGTTCCACGCCGCAGCTGAGGTCCGCTTAAGCTTGTAAGCTTAAGCGAGACTCGTAGAGCGAAACCTCGCTGCTCAAAGGGGATATGTACTTTAGATAGCAAATTTTGGACGTCAAACGAGAGTAGAGATCACATCGCTTTAAGCGATCAGATCTCTAGAGCCCAACGCAAGACTCGATAGTAATCGTCAGCTGTCCGTGAGGTTCTACCCCGACGGCGATGCCTCTCACCGTGCGGCCCGAATAAACTCTGGAGGCCAAATTTCAGAAATCCACAACGCAAAACACCACCCTTTACCACCCCTACCTCCAAAGTCGTGCGAAAATTTTACTGTTTATCAGGTAGTTATAAAGGTGCTTGTGATAAAAAACTTGCTCAAGGTGTTGCTACAACCAAAAAGGGGAAGTACTTTTGCAGCCGCTTACCGAGCAGATCGGTAGACGAGTCATAAAATTTGAAAACTCAATATTGTGGATACACAAAGTTACAAGACGCAGTATGCTAAGAACGAAACCGTTCAGCGCAACTGGTACGTCATCGACGCAGAGGGTGAGGTCGTAGGCCGCCTAGCAACGCGTATCGCTCATGTGCTGAGAGGTAAGCACAGACCAGACTTTACACCGCACGTAGACAATGGCGACCACGTCATCGTCCTCAATGCTGATAAGGTTAGGTTTACTGGTAACAAGACAGCTGACAAGTACTATCTCTCTTACTCGCTCTACCCGGGTGGTCAGAAGAAAGTGACAGCGCAGGAGCTTTTTGATAAGAAGCCACTGACGGTACTAGAGAAGGCAATACGAGGCATGTTGCCTAAGTCAAAGTTGGGAAGAGCTCAACTCAAAAAATTATTCCTTTACGAAGGAGGTGAGCACCCACACTCGGCGCAGAAGCCAGAACCTTTTAAATTTTAAGAAAAGATGGAGCAGATAAATACAATAGGTCGACGTAAGGCCTCAGTAGCGAGAGTCTACTTTAAGAGTGGCTCTGGTAATATTACCATCAACGGTAAAGATTACAAGGACTACTTCCCGATGCCTAACATCCAGGCCAATATGATCGATCCACTAGTAATCGTCGAGGCGACTACTAGCTATGATATCAAGGTCAATGTTGCTGGTGGAGGATTTAAAGGTCAAGCAGAAGCTATCCGTCTAGGTATTGCTCGTGCACTCGTTAAGATCAATGAGGACAACCACGGCCCTATCAAAGGGAAGAAGTATCTCACCAGAGATGCCAGAGAAGTTGAACGTAAGAAGTACGGTAAGCCAAAGGCACGTAAGAGCTTCCAGTTCTCTAAGCGTTAATCGGACTATCGGTCTATTATCTAAACAAGCTACACAATGGATACACCTACATATAAAGAACTACTCGACGCTGGCGTGCACTACGGTCACATGAAGCGTAAATGGAACCCTAAAATGCTCCCATACATCTTTATGGAGCGAAAGGGTATACACATTATCGACCTTAATCGTACGACTGAATGTCTACAGACGGCAGCAGAGGCGATGAAGCAAATAGCCAAGTCAGGCAAGAAAATCATGTTCGTCGCTACTAAGAAGCAGGCGAGAGACATAGTCGCTACCGCAGCGAAGAGTGTCAACATGCCTTACGTGACGGATAGATGGCTCGGTGGTATGATGACAAACTTCAATACCGTACGTAAGTCAGTTAAGAAGATGAACAACATCGACAAGATGCTTGCCGATGGTAGTCTATCATCTATCACTAAGAAGGAGCGGCTCACACTTACTAGAGAGCGAAATAAGCTTGAGAAAGTACTTGGAGGTATCGCTAACCTCAACCGCCTACCCGTGGCACTCTTCGTAGTGGACGTGGAGCATGAGCACATCGCAATCAAAGAGGCTAAGAAACTAGGCCTTAAAACATTCGCTATGGTGGATACTAATGCAGATCCCAACAATGTGGACTTCCCGATACCGGCGAATGACGATGCGAGTAAGTCTGTAGAAATGATTACAAAATATGTCACTGGCAAGATCAAAGAGGGTCTAGAGGAGCGACGTAAAGACAAGGGTGACGAGTAAGATCTCACCAATTAATAAGCATTAACGATGAGGCTGGCTTTGTGACGATACAATGCCAGCCTTATTGTTAAATTTTCACCAAACTTAATCTATTCAAACATGAGTGTAAAGATCTCTGCTGCTGATGTCAAGAGTCTAAGAGACCAGACTGGTGCTGGTATGATGGACTGTAAGAAAGCCCTAACTGAAGCTGAAGGTGACATCCAGAAAGCAATCGAAATATTAAGAAAGAAAGGTCAGAAACTATCAGCTAAGCGTGCTGACCGTGAGACAAAAGAAGGTGTTGTCGTTGCGATGGTATCTGATGATATGTCTAAAGGTGTGATCGTACGTCTGAGCTGTGAGACTGACTTCGTAGCTAAGAATGACGATTTTGTAAACCTGACTAAGGAGTTTGCACAGATCGCTCTTAACCACTTCCCAGAAAGTACTGAGGAGCTACTAGCCAAGGACTACCAAGGCATCACTATCGGTGAGAAGGTAACTGAGCAGACAGGGGTAATCGGTGAGAAGATCAATCTAGCAGGTTACGAAAGACTAGAGGCGTCGATGGTCACTAGCTATATCCACATGGGTAACAAGGCGGCGGTACTCGTCGGTCTTAACAAAGCTAGCGATAGCTATGTCGATGCTGGTCGTGACGTTGCGATGCAGATAGCTGCTATGCGTCCGATCGCTGTGAGCAAAGACGGTGTATCTCAAGATGTAATCGACAAGGAGCTAGAGATCGGTAAAGAGATCGCTCTTAAAGAAGGTAAGCCTGAGGCAATGATCGAAAGAATCGCGACAGGTAAGCTTAATAAGTTCTTTAAGGACAATACACTACTAGCGCAGGCCTTTGTCAAGGACAACAAGCAGTCTGTAGGTGACTTCCTCAACTCTGTTGAGAAGGGTCTTACCGTTACAGAGTTTAAGCACGTTATGCTTGGATAAGCACGTGTTTCTTTTCTTCTACGAGGAAAATCGATAGAATATAAAGCCCCGATTACTTGATAGTAGTCGGGGCTTTTTGGTTTTTAAGTGGTCTTGCAAATTCATTTGCAAGGCTTTATCCAAGTCTAGTAGTGATACCTGCAAGCAACGATGACCACTTCATTATTACTATACCTGTATACGAGACGGTGTTCTCTGTCAATTCTTCTGGACCAATGGCCTTTAAGTTCATGCTTAAGAGGCTCAGGTTTTCCTATTCCCATTGTTGGGTGGCGGAGCACGTCTTTGATGAGCTCGTTGATTCGCTTGATCTTTTTGCGATCCTCGCTCTGCCACTGCACATAGTCAGACCAAGCCTTGGTGGACCATCCTAACTTCACTCTTCGATAAGTGTATGGTAGGAGATTTCGCCACGCTTAGTCTCTTCAATAGATGCTAGGAGAATATCTCTATTCTTCCCCCTCAGCAGATAGTTGGTTTCTTTAAGAGAATTGTACTCATCAAGAGAGATTAAGACTAGGTCTTTCTGATCCTTCCTTTTTATGATGACTTCTTCCACGTCATCTATGACTGTGTCTAGCCAGTGTTTTAAGTTTAGCCTTAGCTGTGTATAATTAACCACTTTCATACTGATAAATATATCGACTTTTATTCGGTTAAGTACTTAATTAAGGACGTATTTATTTTGGGTTGATTGCTTCCTGCGGAGGTGCAAAATTGAAACTAGGAGATTGCACTGCGGATATAACCGCTACAGCGCTAACTATGTGTCGCACAACAGTACTCGCTAAAGTGGCCCTTGTAAATTCATAACCATGCGAAAAGAGCCTATTGCTACTTAATCTACAACGCCACAAACGACGCCTACTTACTCCCCGTCCCTATCCAAAAACTCATCATAAAGCAGCGTATGTCTGTTCTCTATCGGGACCTGGAGACCTCTGATAAAAAGGTGTGAAATTCGGCTCTTCATCTCGAAGGGGTCGCCATCTACTACAAAGCAATTGGCATACTTGCCTACCTCGATACTGCCGTGGGTATCGCCTATGCCTAGTATTGCGGCGGCATCTAGTGTGATCGCCTTGACCGCAGCCTCGGTGCCTAGGCCGTATGCGGCAGCGAAGCCAGCGTTAAACGGTAGGTTGCGGACATTCTCAGTCTCTAGGGTACGGATACAGATGGGTACGCCAGCCTCCGCTAGCATTGCGGCGTTGCGGTAAGGCGTGTCGTAGCGGTCGTAGTCCCGATTAGGCAGTGATAAGATAGGGCCTACTATACATGGGTAGCCTGATGCGGCGATGGTATCTACTACTCGCCATCCCTCCGATACACCAGCGAGTACGGCGTCGATAGATCGCTCCCGGCACCAGGTGATGGCCGATAGTATATCTGTTTTCTTGTTGACTTCGACGAGTAGTCGACCAGTGCCTCTTACGACAGGTAGTAGGGCCGCTAGCTCTGGGTTGTATACCTCTAGCGTCTGTCCAGTCGCCTGTGCCGCGCTATCTATACGTGCGAAGGCTACGGCTTCATCCCACACCTTGTTGAGTTTTTTAGCGGCCTTGTCGGCTGCTTTCTTGATGTCTTCTGCTGATCGGCGATCCCACCTGCCTCGCTTTCCTGTAGCGGGGTAGACTAGGCGTACCATCTCAGCGCCTGCATACATTCGCTGGGGTGTGTATCCGTAGAGGTCGATCATGGCCGCTATGCCTGGCCACTGCCCACCACGAGGCTGAGTCAGTACGGTGGTGACACCATTGGTCCTAGTGACGGGTATATTGACACTGTTGGGATTGACGGCGGTAAGGGCCTTCATATTAGGCGTAAAGTCGCCCAGCTCGGCCATATCTTGGGTGAGGCTCACGGCTGATATCTCGCCAAGACCTAGGTAGGTACCCCCATCGATAAAGCCTGGATAAATATGTTTGCCGTTACAGTCGATGACGGTCGCTGTGCCTGCGTCTAGGTCTGTACCGATCGATACGATCTTGTCGTCTGCTATCAGTACGTCGGCCTCAATGGTACCATCGCTGACGGTATGTACGGTACCTCCCTGCAGTAACCATGGACCTTTCTCGGCCTTGGTGACCATCTGTGCCTGTCCAGTACATAGGGCTAGGATGATTATGAGGGTAGCGGTGATTGTTTTATGTAACATGCTTATGTGCTTGGGATCAATTAATGGTGGTGGTGATGGCCAGTGAGCAGCGACTCATGTACACCTTGCATACAGCGATCTGCCTCCTCGGCTTGCTGGTAGTCATAGAAGGCAGGCGTGCTCTCCTCAGGGTCGATGTAGACTCGCATATCTGCGGCATCTTCTGATCGGTCAAAGCGCTTGATACCGTCTACTATCGTCATCTGAGGGATGGCGTATATACTGAGTGGGTGTCCTTTAAATATGGCGATGTCACCGTGCTTGCCTGTCTCGATACTACCCACTTCCTCGTCTATGCCGAGCTGCTTGGCTGGGTTGATAGTGATCAGGCTGAGGGCCTCGGTATCTGTCAGGTCACCATATCTCTGCGTCTTGCTAGCCTCATGGTATAAGTGTCTGATCAGGCCAGGGTCATCACTATTGATAGAGGTAGTGACACCGTTGCGGGTGAGTATCGTCGCGTTAAATGCCGTTGAGTAGTAAACCTCAAACTTGTAAGCCCACCAGTCACTAAAGACAGAAGCTCCTGCTCCGAAGGCCGCTAGCTCTGGCGCCACCTTAAAGCCCTCATTGACATGCTGGAAGGTGAGTTTATCGACGCCGTAGTCTGTGAGTACATTCATCAACATCAGTAGCTCGTCCGCTCTATAGCTGTGGCATTGTATGATGACGTCGCCGTTGAGTATGTCGAGCATGGTCTGCTTACGTCGATCATACTGCGGCTGCTGGGTGAGCTTACCTGCTCGGTACTTGGTCCAGGCCATATCGTAGAGCTGCGCCTCTGCGAAGGCCTTGCGAAATACTGCCTCTATACCCATCCGCGTGCTGGGTGTAATGTCATTGCCCTCGCCATGGACCCGCATCGGATTTTCGCCTAGGGCAAACTTGATGGTGCGGGGTGCTCCCTCAAAACGGAAGTCATCAGGATCTTCCTGTCCCCATCGCAACTTCATGGTCTCGCACTGTCCACCGACGGCATTGGCTGAGCCGTGCATGGCATGTATCGTCGTTACGCCGCCAGCTAAGGCCCTGTAGATGGCGATGTCATATGGGTCGATAGCATCTCCCACGAATACCTCTGCGGTTACTGGGTTGGTCGCTTCGTTGATGGCGTCTATGGCGATGTGGGAGTGGGCATCGATGATACCGGGCATGACGTAGAGCCCCGTGGCATCGACGACCTCTACGCCTGATGGGGCTTTGAGACTCTTGCCGACTTTGGTGATCTTGCCATTGCGGATCAGGACATCGCTGTCCTCTTTGATGCCATCCGTGATGGTAAGGATGGTGCCGTTTTTGATAAGTATGTCTCCTTGTGACTGCGCTATCAGCAGCATCGGTAGGAGGGCTAGTAGTATGCTTATTGCTTTCATCTGTCTATTGCTCTGGGTCTTGTTTATCGCCACTAATGTCTACACTGCCGAAGTCTTCGATCTCTATCGTACCCTCGAACGTATCCTCACCGAATTCTAGGTCGAACTCCATATTGACGGTAAAGCCATCTTGGTCGAGGCTATAGAGGAAGGTCACTTGCTTGCCGTCTACTTGTACGTTTTCGATCGTATCGGGATCCCCAGGTTCGTCATCGCTCACGATCGTAACACTGTATGCGCCATCGTCCTCTTCAATTATTAACTTGCCCGTCTGCTGGTCACCCATTATCTCAAGGGCATAGGACCATGTGCCTATTAGGTCTAGGCCTTCTGCGGGTGTGCCCTTCTTATTGCTAGGCTTGACGGGTGCTACGTGGTGCTGACCTGCTACCCATGTGTGCTTGATGGCCCACTTGTCACTCCAGAGCGGCTCGTCAGTGAGTATGAGGTTGGCCATCTTACCCTTCTCTACCGTGCCGGTGACTTTGGCTAGGCCCAGGATATCTGCTGGTACAGTCGTCATGGCAGCGAGGGCGGTCTTGTGGGATAGTCCAGCATCTATGAGCTTTTTGACGACCTCGTGCACCTTGGTACTTTTGGTCTCGAGATAGCTAAAGGCAAAGGGGATACCTGCTGTCTCTAGTGTCTGTGCCTGGGTGAGGGACTGCTGATAGGCCTCTACCTTTCTCGTGTGCCAGGCGACTAGCTCGGCGTCGGTGCTGTCTATATCCTCTGCCTCTTCGGGCAGGTCTAGGGATAAGAGGACTGTGCTGCCAGAGGCCTTGACCTTATCGATGACTCGCCATACTTCCTTGGTCTCTGCGAGGACTAGGTCAAAGCCTAGGTCGTCTTTGAGGCGGAGTATGCGGTAGATATCTTTGACACCATCGGCTCGATAGTACAGGGCCTGCTCTCCTCTGGTAACTGGTATAAGCGCCTGCAGCACCTCGTCGTGATTGGGGGCAGCCATCCCGCTGGGATCTTGACCATATTTCTCACTGTAGGCATCCGCTAGCTCGGCATTGCGGTAGAGCTCCCGCATCTTGCTCATTACGGCTATGACAGTAGATGGGTATACTCGCCCAGAGGCGCCACGTAGTCGTGCATACTGGGCAAACTCAGCATTTAACAGGCGCTGTCTACTAGCATCGACGACCTGGGTGGTAATGATAGATGTCTCGCCTGACAGCATACGACCATCGGCTGCGACATGGGCTATGGCAAAACCAGCGCCTCGCAGGTCACTTACTACCTTGCTACTACCCAGCCTTTCGGCTACCTGGTGGTGTGGTGTTATGCCAGCCTGCTCATAGGTGGGATTGCCCGGGTTTTTGACGTCTTGGCGTTCTTTGTCTTCCTCCTTGGCGAGTCCCTCGTGGGTAAGCGTCGCGACGAAGGCAGCATAGAGGTGCATACTATCCGACTCGATGATGCGGGCATCATATGGAGGCTGCAGTACTGGCGCTATCTGGTCTATGAGGCCATCTCTGATGATGACATCCTGTACGCTAGGGTCGGTGCCTGGCCTGGTGTGCACGACTACGTCGGATAGATAGTAGGTACGACCTATGGAGGACGGCTCATTGCTATTCTGACCATAACTACTCGTAAGAGAGCAGCACATCAGACAACAGATCGCCAGGCAGTAGAGTGGTTTATTCATACTCGCAGTTGGGTTAATGCTTCTCAATGTAGTGAATATTGTACGAGAGATTGTCTATTGTTGGGATTCTATGCTCGATGATGGGTGCAGTTTCGTGTTATGATGATTTGAGTAAATAGCTGCTTTGATAGAAAGCTAAGTGATGATTATTAAGGGCTCGGAGTTCTTGGTTAGCGCTGCCGCGGTTCCACCCGCAGTGAGACAAAACTAAATCAGGCACCTGCTACAAGCCCAAAAGTTCATCCTATACCTACAGATAGAAGTAACTCTTGATGCACTCCCATCGACACAGTACACAGATGTTAGTACATTCGCAAGAGCATATAGAGATGAGAGATAGTAAAAAGCTACAAAAGGAAAACAATATCATAGAAGCCGCAGAGCGAGTCTTTACAGCTGTAGGATATACCAATGCCAAGATGGATGACATCGCCAAGGAGGCAAGCATAACCAAGGTTACCTTGTATGCGTATTTTCAAAGTAAGGAGAACCTCTACATGGCGATGACTTACAAGAGTCTACAGCTACTCATCGAAAACATGTATGCCACGGTCAGTGCCCATAAGCAGAAGTCAGGTCTAGACGGTACGGTGGCGATCTTCAAGACCTTCATGGATTTTTGTGAAAGCAGCTATCTATATGCCGAGACACTACTGGACTACTTTGCGGTCGTACGATCGACTAACCATGGCCTAGACAATAGCAAGATCACCAGCACGATGGAGGAGAGCATCTACTATATGAAGATGCAGGACATACAAAACCTACCCTTTAAGATTACGGCTAAGGAGATCAGCCGAGGCCAGGAAGATGGCTCTATCAAGAGTGATATCGACCCCATGCTACACACCCTACACGGCTGGACACAGGCGATAGGCTATATCAAAGTTCTCGCTGCTAGTGGCAATAATGTCAACCCGCTGTTTAATGTAGAGCTATCGGCTCTAAAAAATCTCGCGCTACGTATCACTACCGCGCTACTGCGTGATGGTGATAAATTCTGACTTGCGGTTTGCGAATAGTTTTCTAGCGGCTGCATAGACCTGTCGCTGTACAGAATCCGAGATCTGACATCCGAGATCTGACATCCGCCACATTTCCACCTATTTCTACATAGATGATCGATCTCCGGTGTGGAGTAGCGTATGCTTTCCTTTTTTTTATCGACTTTAGCACCCATGCAAGTTAAGTACCGCAGAATACTGCTCAAACTAAGTGGAGAGTCCCTCATGGGCGACCAAAAATTTGGTATCGCGCCTAAGGTGCTGACGCATTATGCGCAGCAGATCAAGCAGCTAGTAGACCTAGACGTGGAGGTCGCCATTGTCATCGGAGGTGGCAATATCTTTAGAGGGCTACAGGCAGAGGCCTCGGGCATTGAGAGAGTCCCAGGTGACTATATGGGTATGCTTGCAACTTGCATCAATGGTATGGCCCTACAGAGCTCTATGGAGTCGATCGGTCTGTATACGCGTCTGATCAGTGCGATAGAGATGCGCCAGATCGCAGAGCCGTACATCCGCCGCAAGGCCATACGTCACCTCGAGAAGGGTCGGGTCGTGATCTTCTCCGCAGGTACCGGGAGTCCCTATTTTACCACAGACAGCGCAGCGGCGCTTAGGGCCAATGAGATCGGGGCAGACGTCATCCTCAAAGGTACCCGAGTGGACGGCATCTATACGGCCGATCCCGAGAAAGACCCCACCGCTACGAAGTTTGACCGCTTATCATTCGAAGAAGTATTGAGTCGTGGCCTTAACGTGATGGACCGCACGGCCTTTACCATGTGTAGCGAAAACAACCTACCCATCGTCGTATTTGACATCAACGAGCCGAGTAATCTGCTCAAGGTGATCCAAGGCGAAAACGTCGGTACGCTAGTCTCTTAGCCGGCGACAGGCCAGCCTATACTCTCTCTGAATAGCTTGATCGCTATAGCTAGGAGGATAATCCCAAATACCTTACGCAGTACGGCCGTACCCCCAGGCCCGATCTTAGTCTTGATCCAGTTGCTCGACCGCAATACGATGAAGACCAAGATGATGTTGAGCAAGATGCCTACCTGTATGTCTGCGGTATCATAGTTGGACTTAAGCGAGATAATCGTCGTCATACTACCAGCACCGGCTATCAGCGGAAAGGCGATCGGCACAAGGGTGCCCGACTTACTCTGGGGATCTTCTCTGAATAGGGTGATACCTAGCACCATCTCCAGCCCCAAGAAGAATATAATGAGGGCTCCTGCTATGGCAAAAGACTGCACATCTACCCCGAAGAAGCCGAGTAAGGCCTCTCCTGTATATAGAAAGGCCGACATGATGAGCAAGGCGATGATGCTCGCCTTACCGCTCTTGATCTCAAATCCCTTGGACTTAAGGTCGATAATGATGGGTAGTGACCCTAATATATCAATCACCGAAAACAGTACCAGGGATACAGTGATTATGTCTCTAGGCGTAAACATAGATGTACACGTTTGAAAAAGTGTGCAAAAGTATATTATTCTGCAAGCCGACGCCTTACAGTCTTGTATTAAGTGTAATAAGTTGTTTTGTGAGTCTTAAGAGATATATTATTTGTTAGGCTAGCGTCTAGCCGTGGAGCATTTGCCCTCAGGTGCATCCGTTGAAATAATGATAAGGGGCATCTGTTGTACATTCACCACTATCAATCCCACATCATGAGCAATTCGTCCATCCATATTCAGGATTTACACTTTGAGCCATACATCTCACAGACTGAGATTGAGGTCATGGTGAGAGACATGGCAGAGAGTATACGCAGAGACTATGCGGGTCGTAACCCCATCTTTTTGGTTGTCCTTAATGGTGCATTTTTCTTCGCTGCTGACCTCATCAAGGCGGCTGATATCCTCTGCGAGATCCACTTCGTCAAGCTCAGCAGCTATAGCGGTACATCCTCTACAGGAGAGGTCCGTAAGACCCTAGATGCCACCGTCGATATTAAGGGGAGAGACATTGTCGTCATCGAGGATATCATCGACACGGGCCTCACGATGTCACACTACCTACCACAGTTAACAGCCGATGGGGCCAATTCGGTAGCCCTAGCCAGTCTACTCGTCAAACCGTCGTGTCTCAAGCATGAGGTCGACATCACTTACCGAGGCCGAGACATAGAGAATAGTTTTGTCGTCGGTTATGGTCTAGATTATAATGAGCAAGGAAGGCACCTCCACCATATCTATCATCAGGTAGGGTAGTGGTTATCGTTTGTCTTCCAGACCCTTTACCCATTCCTTCATGAGTTCTATAAGGTCTGCGAAAGTAATTTCTGAGATAAGATGAGGGTTGAAATTGTTTTTCTTGGCGTATTCGACATAGTCATATAGAAACTCAGTGTAATCAAGCCATACTTTTTGTGTGTGAGCAACAGTAGCATTATTGTTGAGCCGCAGCCAATCTCGAACACATTTAATGGCCAGTTCGGGTACACCTTGATGAGCTCTTATGTCATTACCTGCAATATCAGAGATGAACTTTTGATAACGAAACTTCTCTTTTTCTAAAATTAAAAATCGCTTGGTATTTAAGGGTGGAGGCCCAAGTAGTTTAGCACCAAAATCGATACCGCACTCTAGTGGCATTAAACCTAGGAAGACCTTCTTCATTCGGTTCAATTCGAGAAATGTCATGAATAGAGTACTTTGCCGACCCAATTAGGTTTTTAATTGTATTCAGACGACTTTCTCCAGAATCTGATGTTTCTGAGATAAGTGGATGATACCCGAGATAAATAACAGTAAATAGAAGCGTTCTTAGGGTAGGGAAATAGCTATTGTCAAATGGACAGTTAATGAAAATGCACTGATCAAATCTATGCATTTAGGCGAACGCTTTTTCAACTGTTCCATCTTTGCGGTGAAGTACTACAAGGGAGTTTCGTTTTAGTTGACGAGCTTTCTGCAAGGCAGCTTTTTTAGTACCGAAAATGGCTGAAGCTCTTGATGCTCCTTCTCGTTTGACACTCCAACCTTTCATGGTAGGAATAACGTGTATCCTTCCAGATACTGTACCTGCTGCTAGACGCAGTTTACTCTTATTTGCAGTAACATCTTTTTTTGCCATCGTACTATTTGTGACAAGAAGATTGGATGATAAATTCCTGTCAAATATAAAGAAATAGCGGTGGATTAGTGTCTGAGATGTCTTACCGCCGTCGGGGTAGAGCCCACGACGGCTAACATGCCGTGCAAATTGTCAGCAACAGGATTTTCGGGATGTTAG
>CAYMFD010000047.1:0-13284 GCA_964389475.1 uncultured Saprospiraceae bacterium | reverse complement strand
CACTCGTCACTCATCTACCCCCTTTTGACTTTCTACTCTGTGTATCCCACCGCTTCGCTACGTGCTTACGAATCGCGGGTTCTGGCTTGCTCTTGTGGTTACTGACAAGTCTGCCGTCGGATATCCGAATACCGAAATCTGATTAGTGCCATTCGTGTGCATTCGTGTATAGCAGTCTTTATAACTCCTACCACAATACGTGTCTAGAAAAACACGACCTTTGCACTCCAAATCAATAAAGGCCATGGCAAATACTAGACAGGAGAAAGACAGTATCGGATATATCGACGTACCAGCGGACGCTTATTGGGCGGCGCAGACGGAGCGATCTACACAGAACTTTAAGATCGGTGGTGAGAAGATGCCCCGTGAGGTCATAGAGGGATACGCTATCCTCAAGATGGCGGCTGCCAAGACCAATGCTAAGCTCGGTGCCCTAGACCAGCAAAAGGCTGATCTGATCACTCAAGTATGCCAAGAGATCATCGATGGCAAGCTAGACGATCAGTTCCCGCTAGTCGTATGGCAGACGGGCTCTGGTACACAGTCCAATATGAATGTCAATGAGGTCGTCGCTAATCGTGGTCATGTGATCACAGGCGGTAGCCTTACGGATAGTGACAAGGCCCTGCACCCCAATGACGATGTCAATAAGTCGCAGTCGAGCAATGATACCTTCCCCACCGCTATGCACATCGCTGCTTACAAGGCGCTGATGGAGGTGACGATCCCTGGGATAGAGCATCTGCGCAATACCCTAGCTGCCAAGGCCAAAACCTACATGGAGGTCGTCAAGATCGGGCGGACTCACTTCATGGATGCTACTCCGCTCACACTCGGTCAAGAGCTATCTGGGTACGCATCACAGCTAGACCACGGGATAGCAGCCATTAAGAATACGCTGGCCCACCTGTCAGAATTGGCACTAGGAGGTACGGCGGTAGGTACAGGCCTCAATACGCCTGCAGGTTATGATGTCGCTGTTGCGAAAGAAATCGCTACCTATACGGGTCTACCGTTCATCACGGGCAAGAACAAGTTTGAAGGACTAGCGGCTCATGACGCTATCGTGGAGGCACATGGTGCTCTCAAGACGGTAGCCGTATCGCTTATGAAAATCGGTAACGACATCCGTATGCTAGCCTCAGGGCCACGCTGTGGTATCGGGGAGGTCATCATCCCAGCCAATGAGCCGGGATCATCTATCATGCCTGGTAAGGTCAATCCTACGCAGGCGGAGGCCCTCACGATGGCGATGGCGCAGGTAATGGGCAACGATGTGGCGATCAACGTCGGTGGTATGAATGGACACTTTGAGCTCAATGTCTTTAAGCCGATGATGATCTATAATTTCTTGATGTCCGCTAGACTGATCGGCGATGCTTGTATCAGCTTTAATGACAATTGCGTAGCGGGTTTAGAGCCCAACTACGACCGCATCAAGCAGAATCTCAACAACTCGCTGATGCTAGTCACGGCCCTCAATACAAAGATCGGTTACGACAAGGCGTCAGAGATCGCCAAGAAGGCCTACAAAGAAGGGACGACTCTCAAGGAAGCGGCGACAGGTCTGGGTTACCTCACGGCTGACGAATTTGACGAGTGGGTACGACCGGAGGATATGATCGGTAGCCTCAAGTAAGCTACCACCCATATGAAGATACTGTGCATCACCCATAAGTACCCACCGCAGACAGGCGGCATGGAGAAGCAGAGCTATGAGCTGATCACAGGTCTGGCTCGGTATGCAGAGGTGGTCACCGTCGTGTATAGTGGTCAGATGAATAAGCTTCGCTGGTTCTTGGGTCTGAAAAAGGAAGTCAAGCAGGTCCTTGCCGACCACCCAGATATCGACGTCATCCACCTCAATGATGGGCTGATGGCGACCGTCTGTACGTGGTTAAAGTCCTATACAGACATCCCCATATCCGTGACGTTGCATGGCCTAGATATCACCTATCCATGGCCTCCGTATCGCAAGATCGTAGTACCTCGACTACAGCAACTCGACAACGTTATTGCGGTCAGTACGGCGACACGTCAGGTCTGCCTAGATCTGGGATTTGAGGCCGAGCGGGTAGTCACCGTTGTCAATGGTGTAGACCATGACTTGCATGCAATGCCGATCCCTGATAATATGGAGGCACGACTATCGACTATGATGGGTAGCGATATGACGGATAAGCGCCTCCTCGTCACCCTCGGTCGAGCAGTAAAGCGCAAGGGTTTCAGCTGGTTTGCCACTCAGGTGATGCCGCGACTAGGGGACGATGTCGTACTAGGATTGATCGGCCCATACGAAGCCAAGCCGTCCACTACGACCAAGATATTGCGTTGGCTACCGGCAGGCTTTAGACATAATGTCGAATTGCTTCTAGGACATATGAGTGATAGCCCCGCAGTAGTTGCTGCCGCTGAGCAAGACGACCGAATCGTCCAACTGGGTAAGCTACCGTTTGATGAGCTGATGGGTACGCTAGCATTAGCAGATATTTTCGTTATGCCCAACATTGATGTTCCTGGAGACGCAGAAGGTTTTGGCCTAGTGGCACTAGAGGCGAGTCTGCGGCAAACGGCCGTACTAGCTGCTGATTTGGAGGGTATCACCAGTGCCATTCATGATGGTGGTAATGGGGAGTTAATCCAACCAGAAGACCCACAAGCCTGGGCAGACGCTATCAATACAGCACTATCTCTCAACGACCTTGATAGTGTAGGTGAGGCCGGTGCAGTGTACACCATGCAACACTTTGGCTGGGAAAAAATGGTAGATGGGTACTACGAAGTCTTTGAAGACCTCGTGTCTAGATAAACTAAGTAGCTTACAGCCTACAGTAGCTGTATTGAGATACGCCATGATGTGATTGAGCACGCAGTAGCCGAAATCCCAAGTGAACTTTGGAGCCACGAATGTATCAAGGACGAACAAGAGAACGGAGATTTCGATTGCACTGCGTGACACTCAATCACCTTTATATTCACCTTTTAGTCGAGCTCCCAGGTTTCGCTTCACAAGTCTTGCTTTACCCTAAGTACAAGCGGACCTGAGGGCCGTATAAGACTAAGAGGACCTGAGGCTAGAGGGGTGACCTACCCTACATCTCCTTACTTTTGTCACTCAACACGATCACATGTACCTACCATCAGCACTAGACCCCACACGACTAGAGGCCGGCTGTGACGAGGCGGGGCGAGGCTGTCTCGCTGGGCCAGTATTTGCCGCAGCGGTCATACTGCCGTCCGACTATAAACACGAAGGACTCAATGACAGTAAGCAGATGACGGCGTCTCAGCGAGATTTCCTGCGGGGAGATATTGAGCAAAATGCGGTCGCATGGGCGGTCGCCAAACTATCGCCCAAAGAGATCGATCGGTATAACATCCTTAGGTCTTCGTTTTTGGCCATGCACCGAGCTCTACGCCGACTGCCAGTCACACCAGCACACATAGTGGTAGACGGTAATCGGTTTATTCCCTTTAAGGGTATCGATCATACCTGCATCGTCAAGGGAGATGCCAAGTACGCCAATATTGCTGCCGCTTCGATCCTAGCCAAGACCTACCGCGACGACTATATGAGCCATATGCACCTCAAGTATCCAGCGTATAACTGGCTCAGTAACAAGGGTTATCCTACCAAAGAGCACCGCCAGGCCATCGCTGCTCATGGGGCTACCAAGCTCCATCGCCGATCATTTACATTACTACGAGGTGTAGACCCAGAGACACTCTTCGACAGGTAGCAGGTGTCTAGCAGGGCATATTATTTTCGTCTCTTCGGTGACATACTTTTGTATCGTCATTTTTACCACTAGATTAGCTCGATATTTGCAAAGCATAAACTCCTGCCCAGGTGCAGCGTTTCTAAGTGATCTATAGCGATACATTATGAATGATTATTCTTACGTCTTCAATGCCCACCCTTCGTTTATCGAGTCGATGTACCGACAGTATGAGCAGGATCCGAGTAGTGTAGAGGACGGTTGGAGGACTTTTTTCGAAGGTTTTGAATTTGCCAAAGGCGGTGATAGCAACGGTGCTGCACCAGCAGGTGGAGATGTCGAGGCCTTCACGACCAAGGAGTTTGGGGTGCTTAGTATTATACATGGATTTAGGACCAGAGGGCATTTGCTCGCGACGACTAATCCTATACGCAAGCGTCGAGACAGGATGCCCCACCTTGACCTTACCGATTATGGTCTATCTGACGCTGATCTCAATAGTGTCTCTCATGCTTCGGTCGAGCTAGGTATGCAAAATGCCACGCTGGCAGATATTCTAGACCGTCTACGTAAGATCTACTGTGGTAATCTAGGGGTAGAGTATACCCATATCGAGAATAGGGAGAAGCGGATGTGGCTCCGTAAGAAGATCGAGCAGCGCAACCTCTCAGATGATTACGGCCTGAGCATAAGCAAGAAGAAGCGCATCCTAGAGAAGCTCAACGGCGCTACGATGTTTGAGAAGTTTCTGCATACCAAGTATGTAGGGCAGAAGCGATTTTCGCTAGAGGGTGGTGAGTCGACTATAGCGGCACTAGACGCCATCATCAGTAAAGGTGCAGAGGATAAAGTCGAAGAGGTCGTCATCGGTATGGCCCACAGGGGTAGACTTAATGTACTGGCCAATATCATGGGCAAGACCTATGAGCATATATTCAATGAGTTTGAGGGTACAGCTGTACCAGATCTAGCCTATGGAGATGGGGATGTGAAGTACCACCTAGGCTATAGTTCTCAGGTAGAAACCAGTACGGGTAAGGTCGTCCACCTTAAGATGACACCTAACCCGTCGCACCTAGAGTCGGTAGATCCCGTGCTAGAGGGGTTTGCAAGGGCCAAGGCTGATATGCTATATGATGGTGACTACGACCGCATACTACCTATACTCCTACATGGTGATGCTGCTGTAGCTGGTCAAGGCGTCGTGTACGAGACAGTACAGATGAGCCAGCTAGAAGGCTACTATACGGGTGGTACGATACACTTTGTGATCAATAACCAGATAGGCTTTACGACCGACTTCGACGATGCTAGGTCGAGCACCTATTGTACGGCAGCAGCGCAGCTCGTACAGGCACCAGTCTTTCATGTCAATGGTGATGACCCTGATGCCGTCGTATGGGCTAGTGAGCTGGCCGCAGAGTACAGGCAGAAGTTCAATAATGACGTCTTTATAGACATGGTCTGCTACCGTAAGCATGGTCACAATGAGGGGGATGACCCTAAGTTCACCCAGCCTCAAATGTATGAGCTGATCAACAAGCATCCCAACCCTAGAGAGGTCTATGTTGCTAAGTTGACAGCTGCAGGAACAGTGGAGAAGTCGCTGGCAGAGCAGCTGGAGAAGGGTTTCTGGAGTGACCTCCAAAATCGCCTAGATCTCGTAAAAGAAAAGCCTCTAGACTATGTGTATCAAGAGCCGGAGCAAGCGTGGCGCAAGCTCGACAAGGGTGTCAATACACTAAATATACAGCCTACTCCTGCTACGGGAATAGCCAAGACCAAGGTCAATAAGGTCATAGACCACCTAATGACTATTCCTGATGACTTTAAGCCGCTCAGTAAGGTTAACCGCCTACTCAAGGGCAAGCGCAAGCTCCTAGACCAGAATAAGCTCGACTGGGCACTGGCGGAGTTGCTGGCCTATGGTAGTATCCTCCTAGAGGGTAAAAATGTGCGGATGAGTGGCCAAGATGTCAAGCGTGGTACATTCTCTCATCGCCATGCGGTATTTACCGACGTGGAGACGGACAAACAGTATAATCGACTTAACTCGATCGTCGACGATCAGGGCGAGCTCATGATTTACAATTCCTTTTTGTCGGAGTTTGCGGTTATGGGATTTGAGTACGGATACTCGCTAGCGTCCCCTGACAACCTAGTTATCTGGGAGGGTCAGTTTGGTGATTTTTATAATGGAGCACAGACTATCGTAGACCAGTATATCACAGCTGCTGAGAGTAAGTGGAGGCGGATGTCTGGCCTCGTGCTGCTACTACCGCATGGTTACGAGGGCCAGGGGCCAGAGCACAGTAGTGCTAGGCTAGAGCGGTTTCTGCAGAGTTGTGCAGAGTATAATATGACAGTAGCTAATGCTACGACACCGGCCAATCTATTTCACCTATTGCGTAGACAGCTCGCATATAAGTACCGTAAGCCACTGGTTATCATGTCGCCTAAGTCGCTGCTACGTCACGCTGAGTGTGTGAGTGATATAAGCGAGTTTTATACCAATACAAAATTCGAGGAGGTAATAGACGATACGAAGGTTGACGCTAAGAAGGTTAAGCGTCTCATCCTATGCACGGGCAAGGTATACTACGACCTCGATGCTAAGCGCGAAGAAGAAAAGATTGACGATACGGCTATCGTACGTGTAGAGCAGTTATATCCCTTCCCCAAAGATCAAGTCGATGCCATACTCAAGAAGTACGGCAAGGCTAGGAAGGTGTGGGTACAGGAGGAGCCCCGTAATATGGGCTCTTGGGACTACCTACTCCGCTACTGGCGTAATGTCGAGATCGATGTCGTAGCCCGTAAGGCTAGTGCGAGTCCAGCGACGGGTTACAAGAAAGTGCATGATGCCCAGCAGGCAGAGATATTGCACAATGCCTTTACGGTATAGCATGGTTGGTACGGAGCTTAGCTGATCCGTTCGCCATTAGCAACTGGTCTGTCAGGACGTAGTAAAGTGACGACACCATCTGCTGCCACGCTGCCGAGTACGAGACACTGGCTCATCACCGTAGCTACCTGCTTGGGCGGGAAGTTAATCACGGCTACGACCTGTGTATCTACTAGCGCATCGACATCATATAGATCGGTAATCTGGGCAGAAGACTTGAGTATACCGAGTGAACCGAAGTCTATCGTCAAGATATAGGCGGGCTTGCGTGCTTTAGGAGATGGCATCGCCGATACTATAGTGCCTACCCGCATATCTACTTGTGCGAATGTCTGCCAGCTCAGGTGATTAGTGAGACTATCCATACTTACTTGCTTGCTTTGCGCCACCCTAGTGTTAGCATCAAGACGAGGATAAGCAAGACAGCAACGACCATCTGTACCGGCAGAATAGTGATGGCTAGTATGTGGGTTTTTTCTAAGATCCACATCAGGATGATCAGACCAGTTATGATCATAATCAGCCCACTGATACGACTAAACCCTGGGATAAGGTCAAAGGCCACATTCTTTTTGATCAGGTAAAAGGTCACAAACATGGAGAGGATGGGGAGTATTTGGTTGATGAGGTTCATCTGCATGATACTCTGCCTCTCAAACAAGAAGAGGTAGACGTTGAGGGTAATCGCAAAGATGCCAGGTATAGCCACCCCGTATATCAAAACGCTGTAGACGTACTTCCACGGAGAGGTATGTCCCTGCCCCTTGCCAAGTAGGTAGGCTAGGCCAGCTACGATCGGAAAGAATAGGTAGTAAGCGACTACCGAACCCTGGTGCTGCTCCGCATAGTTAAAAAAGTCTCCGAGTGTCATAGGCTAGATGTCTAGTTCTACCGTGAAAGTAGTGAGATATATGGATCTATGTTAATGAGAGGGGACGTCGAGTCTACATCTGTAGATGCTAAGTTGATTTTTTAGCACTCAAGCCCGTGGTAGGTTAGGCGCCAGGTAGGTCTCGATTCTCAATTTCTCATTTAACGAACTCCCCCTAATTCGCTATCTAGACTGAGTCTACATTACTTGTGACAAGGGATTGACAGCGTACGGCGAGGCTTGAGTATATCTTTGTGGGTCGATGATCGAAAACTACAAGATACTTACGGTTACCCATCACACGCTTAATGTAGAGGAGATAGGCCACTTCGTCATTAAGCATGACAGTAGCCAAGAGCTAGCATCTCATCTATCGATGATGCAAGACACCTTTGGTATCGAGGAGATCATGTACCTGTCGACTTGTAACAGAGTCACCTATCTTTTTTACGGTCCTGATTTTGACATAGAATCCGACGTAGAGCGATTCTTTTCGGTAGCATGTCCGCATCTATCTGCTGAGCACCTGAGTAAGATCGGTAAGTTCGTCGCAGCCTATGAGGGTATCCATGCGGTCAACCATATTTTTGATCTAGCATCGTCTATCGACAGTCTAGTAGTAGGGGAGAGAGAGATATTTAGACAGTTTAGAGAGGCCTATGCCTTTGCTAAAGAGCACCGCCTCGCTGGCGATAAGCTACGCCTCATAGAGCAGGCGACCGTAAGATCAGCAAAGGAGGTGTACGCTGATACACGTATTGGCGAAAAGCCACTCAGTATCGTCTCACTGGCTATCCAGAAGTTTAGGACGCAGCAGTTACCCCAAGATGCCTCTATCCTACTCGTAGGAGCAGGGGAGACCAATACGCTGGTCGGCAAGTTTCTTAAGAAGTACGGCTATACCAATGTGCGGGTCTTTAATCGTAGTATAGATAATGCTCGTAAGCTGACGAATATGCTCGGCGGAGAAGCCTTTCACCTATCTGAGCTATCGGAGAGTGGTCAGGGATTTGATGCGCTATTCGTGTGTACAGGAGCTACGGAGGCCATCATAGATGAGCCACTATACAGGATACTGGTCGGCAGAGATGCTTCTAAGAAAGTAGTTGTCGACCTAGGGGTACCTCGTAATGTAGATCCTAGGGTGGTGACAGATTTTAACTGCCACTATATAGATATAGAACAGTTGCGCATCATAGCAGAGCAGAACCTTAACCACCGTAAGGGTGAGGTCAAGGATGCTCGCATCATACTGAGGAGGCGCCTAGCGGAGTTTCAGAGTATGTATCAGCAGCGCCAGATCGAGAAAGCACTGACTAGAGTATCCCATGAGGTCAAGGTGATGAAAAACCGTGCCCTTACCTCTGTATATGATAAGAAGATCGCTGCTCTAGACGACGACGCCAAGACACTCGTGCTAGAGATGATGGACTATATGGAGAAGAAATTCGTCTCTATACCGATGCGTCTTGCCAAAGAAGAGATGGCTCCTGACCCTAAGACAGGTCACCGCTCGCGAGGTAAGTCTCGCCTAGCTAAGGCTTAGTATAATACCCGGATCATTAGCACTATTCCGAATAGTAGCAACCCGCCGCCAGCAACCCAGCTGAACCACTGTAGATGCCTTTCTTTAAGATGAGTACGTATGGCTTTGGCACCGATAGCCGTGGCACTATTGACGACTATGATGGTAGCCATGATGCCAGAGAGTAGCAGCATCTTGTCGTTGTGAGATAGTCCTCTGGCCAGTACGTTGGTCCCTATCAGAGAGATCCAAAAGAAGAAGGTAAAGGGATTGATCGTATTCACAAGAAAGCCTTTGGCAAAAAAGCCTAACCACGTCCGAGCCCTAAAGGTGATAGGTGTATCGTTGATCTCAATCTTCTTGAGCAATGCCGATAGGCCAAAAGCGATAAGTACCGCGCCACCGCAGATGCCCATCCATAGTTTGAACTGAGGATTGTACTCTAGGCCCGATATCTGTCGTATGAAGTAGTAGCAGGCGCCGATGATGAGGAAGTCACTGAGCCAGATGCCGGCAGCTACCGTTATCCCAGCCTTGGCGCCTCGCTCCATACTAGTCTGCGTCAGCGCTAAGAATATGGGCCCGATCATGATCGAGAGCCCCAGTCCTAGCAATATGCCTTCTAGTAGGTACGTCATCTGTCCCGCAAGGTACTGCGAAATAACAGACACAAAAGTCGCCTTGCTGGCAACAGGGATAGGCTATACCAGTAATAGGTCCCTGATTGATGTTTACGTTGCTATAATTTTAGCAGTCTCATTCCCAAACTTGATTATCGATTATAATACCTAGCCCGCCTTTCTATATTTGTGGGACGATAGCACGATAGCATGGATACAGTACTAGGAATAGACATAGGAGCGACGGGTATAAAGGGTGCATTAGTTGATATAGCTAGTGGAGAGCTCGCCTCAGAGCGGATCAAGTACCCTACACCTAAGCCAGCAACCCCGGCAGCTATGATTGCGACAGCTAGACAGATCGTAGTCGATCATGACTGGATAGGTAAGCCTGTAGGTATTGGTTTTCCTGCCATCATCAAGCGTGGCGTATCCTGTAGTGCTAGTAATATCGATAAGGCGTGGATAGGCTATGATGCGCAGGCGGCCTTTAGTGCTGCTTTTGAGACAGAAGAAGTTGTCTTGATCAATGATGCCGATGCGGCAGGTCTGGCGGAGATGTGTCATGGATACGGCGTGGATCGTGATGGGGTAGTCATCCTTATTACGATCGGTACAGGTCTAGGCTCTGCCGTCTTTAATGATGGTGTGCTCGTACCTAATACGGAGTTGGGTCACCTCCACTACAAGCAAGGCGTCTACGAAAACTATGCAGCCAATAGTGTGCGAGAGGAGAAGGACCTCAAGTGGAAAGACTGGGCGAAGCACCTCGATCACTACCTCAACCACTTAAACTTCCTGTTTTCGCCTGACCTAATACTACTCGGCGGTGGCGTCAGCAAGAAATTTCATAAGTATGAGGACTACCTCACTGCCGCTACAGAGATCACGCCTGCCAAGCTACGTAACAATGCCGGTATAGCGGGTGCCGCTATGGCTATACATAGGGTAATTGCCGG
Source organism: uncultured Saprospiraceae bacterium (assembly GCA_964389475.1). Lineage (GTDB taxonomy): Bacteria > Bacteroidota > Bacteroidia > Chitinophagales > Saprospiraceae > CAYMFD01. Next base: position 2,682 of record CAYMFD010000047.1, on the reverse strand, counting down.
CAGATCTTAGGTGAGCCGCTTACTTCTGTGCCTTAGCTACTAGATAGATAGCGATCACAATAAAAAAGAGGTTAGGTATCCATATCCCCAGCCCTGGCGATAGATTTAGGTTGGTACTGAAGGTCTCGCTGAACTTGCTGAGCACGACATAACTAGCACCGAGCACCACGCCTATGGCCAGGTGTAGGCCCATTCCTCCTCGCGTCTTACGAGCAGCTACAGATACCCCGATGATCGTGAGGATCAAGATCGTAAAGGGGTCGGCATTGCGCTTGTGCACCTGCATGATATATTTCTTGGCGGTATCGACACCTCGCTCTTGCTCCACACTGATGTATTCCTGTAGCTCCTTTGTGGTCATCATCTCCATCTGCCTCGTATAGCGTACGAAGTCATCTGGTGTGATATTAATCGCCGTATCTAGCTCCTGGCCATCGTGGACCTGGATAGTCTCCTGCAGCCCGTCAAAGGAACGGTACTCGTAGTTTTGCAAGGTCCAGACGTTAGGTGCTTCCTTAAACTTGATGCGCTTGGCCTTGAGGATCTCTTTGATATTACCATCACCGAACCGCTCTAGGCGAAAACCCCTCGCACTACTATCGCGATCGCTGTACATACGGATGTAGGCCTTAGTATTAGGGCCTATGAAGAAGTGGACATTGCTGGAGTTGACCTTTTTGCCACTCCTACGGATATGTTCTGCTTTAAACTGGTTGTACTTCTTCGTGCTTTTGGGTATTACGTGGTTACTACCTATCCAGTGTAGTCCCGCTATGATGGCGCCTCCCACTAAGAAGGGCAGTAGTATGCGATAGAAGCTAACGCCGCTACTCAGTATAGCGATGATTTCTGATTGCTTGGCCAGCCTACTCGTAAAAAAGATGACGGCTAGCAGTGAAAACAGTGGCCACAGCTGGCCATTGATCCAGGGGATGAAATTGGCATAGTAGTCTAGTACCAAGGACTTAAAGGAGATGTCCTTGGATAAGATCTTATCTAGATTTTCGAATAGATCGATAGCCACCGCAACCATCGTTACCAGCAGTACGGTAAAGAAGAAGGTCTGCAGGTAGGTCTTAACTATATATATGTCGAGCTTCTTGATCACAAGCGCTGTCGTAGCTGTGGCACAACTTTGTCCTTCCACTCGCGGTAGTCGCCAGCCATGATGTGCTCTCTCGCCGTGCTGACCAGCTCTAGGTAGAAGCACAAGTTATGCAGGGTGGCTATCTGTCCCGCTAGTAGCTCTTTGACATGAAAGAGGTGGCGGAGGTAAGCCCGTGTGTGGCGTCTGCTGGTACCACTCTTGCTATTGGCATCGATGGCGGAGAAGTCCTCCTTCCACTTGGCATTTTTGATATTGATCACACCATCCCACGTATAGAGTAGGCCGTGGCGAGCATTGCGGCTAGGTAGTACGCAGTCGTACATGTCTATACCTAGCGCTATCGTCTCTAGTATGTTCTCTGGTAGACCGACCCCCATCAGGTAGCGGGGCTTGTCGACCGGTAGCACTTCTGTGACGACCTCTGTCATACCGTACATATCATCATGTGGCTCACCTACACTCAGGCCGCCTATCGCATTGATGGCTCGATCCTTTGATGCGATGTACTCTGCACTCTGTCGGCGTAGGTCAGGATAGGTACTACCCTGTATGATCGGCGCTAGAGTCTGCTTGTAACCATATAGTCCCTCTGTACTGTCGAACCGGTTGATACACCGCTCTAGCCATCGATGGGTCATGTGCATCGACCTAGCTGCGTATGACTTGTCGCAAGGGTAGGGAGTACACTCATCGAATGCCATGATGATGTCAGCACCGATCTCCCGCTGTATGTCCATGACACTCTCTGGGGTGAAGAGGTGCTTGCTACCATCTATGTGAGAGCGAAACTTGACTCCCTCCTCGGTGATCTTACGCATACCCTCTAGGCTGTACACTTGGTAGCCACCACTATCGGTAAGCATGGGACGATCCCACCCGATAAACTTATGCAGTCCGCCGGCCTTGACCAGTATATCCGTCCCTGGACGTAGGTATAGGTGGTAGGTATTACCGAGTATGATCTGGGCCTCGATCTCGTCTTCTAGTTCTTTTTGATGGATACCCTTGACAGTGCCGATGGTACCTACAGGCATAAATATCGGCGTCTCAATGGTCCCATGATCAGTCTCTAGCAAGCCTGCTCTAGCACTACTACCGGGGTCTTTATGAGTTATGGTATATGACATGCCCGCAAAGGTAGTCAATATGCAAGTCCGACTGTCAGCACTGTCTATGGAGGGGTATCCTAAAATGCACGTTGTAGTTTCTTTCATAGTAGCTTCATTTCGACGTAGAGAAATTGGCAAGATTTATTGGTGGCCATCGGGATGGGATGTGTCGCTCTACAGCTATAGGTAAGCGGATGGCAAAATGTGCGGCTTTTGCCAAGCAAAGAAATAAATAAGACACTTCGAAGACCATCTAGATGGATCTCAAGTCAAGTGCAGTAAATAGAATAGCAAAAGGAAAGCAATTTTGACTCAGTAGCGGACGGTACTGGCGCTGAATTGTTCGTTGGTAGTTGTTGACTTTTTGAAGCGCTATAAAATCTTGGTAAATTGATTGCGCCAGTAATTGCCTTAGAGCGACTAGCTTTCCTGCCTGCCAAGCCGGCTTGCCGGGTAGGCGGGTTT
>CAYMFD010000046.1:0-26433 GCA_964389475.1 uncultured Saprospiraceae bacterium | reverse complement strand
AATGGTCTACAACTACTTCAGCCGACGGTTTCCCTGGTTATGGCTTTTTTGAAGAGTCAGGATTAGGAATGTACAGGCATAATGCCAATGAGGTAGGTCTAACTACTGATGGCGTAGGTCGCTTAATATGCAGTGATGAAGGCGTAAATATACCGCTTCTAGACACAGACTTGACATCGCCAGTAATGACAGGGGCTACGCAAATGGTGGTAGTCGATAATACAGGTCAGTTAGGCTGGGAAGAGAAGTTTACTGGCCTCACCGACGAAGAAGTCCAAGACGCTGCTTTCGGAGATATAGGCACAGAGCACGGCCTATTGTACAACGATACTGATAATAGGCTTGAGGTTGTGTCTGCTAAGGCTAAACTGCAAGGTCAGATCGATCTTACTTCCTTTACGAATACTGCTCAACAGATACTATTTAGTAGTACAGCGACAGAGTATGACTCAGGTGATATCAGTGCAGATAAAACTACTTGTGATTGTATTGAGATTCAATCAGCTAATGAGAAAGATTACCTGGCTAACTGGATGTTAGGATTTAGGACAGAATCAACATGGGGTAGGATCTCGATCAGGATAGAAGTCAACGGATCGTTAGCGGGACTGGTCCACAATTATGACGTAGCTGCTAACACTCGATATGTAATGTCTGGCAGTGACTTGTTGACCCTAGATGATAATGATGAAGTGACCATAGAGGTGAGTTCTACTATCAATACAGTCACTATACCAGTCCTCAATGTGCAGGGCTCACTTATCATAACAGAATAAATCAAAATAAACTAATCATGACACCACTCGTAAACGGACAAGCATACGCCTGGGCAGATATTAATGTGACACTATTTGGTCAGCGAATAGCTGGCATTGACGCCATCGCCTACAAGGAGGTAGAGGCAAAAACAAATAACTACGGAGCTGGTCAGAGACCTGTCAGTAGATCACGTGGCCAGATCACCACAGAGGGATCGATCACGCTACACATGGCTGAGGTAAAGGCACTGGAGGCAGCCGCTGGTGGTAGTATTACCAACATCGAGTCATTTGACATAGTAGTTGCCTACCTGCCTAAAAATGGCGTAGCCGTCACGGAGACGATCAGGAATGTCGAGTTTCTAGAGGACGGTCGAGATCCTGGTAAGGATGGTGAGTATGTAGCTGTAGAGATACCGCTGATATTCTCACACATCGACTTTGTGTAAATCAATAATCAATAACCAAGCGCAATAATATGGACAGTAAGATTGTACACGGTGGCCTCACACAGGAGGCGATCGACAAATTAGTAAAGAAGCACGGCAAGGGTAATATCTCCTGTGTAACGGTAGGTGATCAGCATTTCTGGTTTAAGAAACCGACTATGCAGACCCTCAGAATGGTTACCAAGGCTAGTGGTGGTGATCCTATCATGGGTACCGAGCTTTATTTCAAGAATTGCCGCATACTAGGCGATGAGGACGCCATCAAAGATGCTGATATGTTCGCCTCGCTGATGGAGCCTATCAATAACCTGATAGAGGTCACGGAGGCAGAGGTAAAAAAATTCTAAGCCAGCAGACTAGCAATGATAGCTATGACGCTGGCGATGCACTGATCAGGATGTATCACCGTGTAGATCCTGATCAGCTCTCTACTGAGGAGTGGGCACAGCGGGTCAACCAGATCCACTACTGTCTAGACCTACAGCGCAATATGATCGCAAGTATTTTCTCATCATAAATAACCAGTTATGAATACTGATAATATCAAAGCTGCATTTAAGAAGCTCATAGGAGTTGTCGAGGATGTAGTGCCACTCTTCGCCGATGATGGCAAGCTAAGCCGTACAGAGCTTCTCGGACTTCTTTTTATCGCTCCTAAGATACCTTCTGTCATAGAAGATGCCAAGGTAGCCTTGCCTGCATTTAAAAAGCTCAAGCCTGCTGATGCCAAGGATGTAGCAGCATTCATCAGAGAGGAGTTTGACCTATCTAACGATAAGCTAGAGAAGCAAATCGAAGATGGTATCGACCTGCTCGCTAGAGGCTATGAGGTAGGCAGTGAAGTCTATGCACTTGTGCAGGATGTAGAAAACTACATCACCTCGTTTAAAGCAGCGTAGTACAGCGTGGCAGGCAATGTGACATACACGATAAGTGCTGTCGATAAGATCAGCGCCGTATACCGTCGAGCACTCAAGCTCAACGGTCAGACAGATCGTGGTGTCAATAAGCTCAATGCTACACTCAAGAAAACGCAGCGAGGCGGTGCATCTAGCATCGGTAGACTGGCTGGCAGTTTTCGTAAGATGGAGCGACGGGTACTACGTACGCCTGGTCGCATAGTCAATAGATTTAAACGAGAGTTTAACAAGCTCGGCCCTGTCGGTAAGACGGTGGCTGGGCTGTTTACGTTTGCTAGTATCGAACAGGGAGTATCTGCTGTTAGAAACTTCGCAATTAATAGTATACATGCTGCTAGTGATTTCGAGGAGGCAAAAAGCAAGGCTAAGCAGTTGTTCGGTGATGGTTTTGCTGATATCGAACGCTTTAGTAAGTCAGCTGCAAAGAATCTAGGATTAACAAAGACGCAAGCTTTTGATGCAGCTTCATCATTTGCAGCATTGTTTGAAAATGCAGGTGTAGGTAGTGGACAGGTGGCTGAGATGAGTAAAGGAGCTGTCAGGTTGGCTTCTGATCTAGCATCATTCAACAACTTAGATACTACTGAGGCACTAGAGGCGGCAGCGCAAGTATTGAAAGGTGAGACTTCACCAGCATTGACAAAGTTCAATATTGTCATGGATGAGGCTATGATCAAGCAGGAAGCCTACAGCAAAGGTTTGATCAAAACCACAAAAGGCGTACTACCCAAGTCAATAAAAACTCAAGCTATTTATAGCCTTGCTCTTCGTCAAACGATAAAAGCACAGGGAGACTTCGCCAGGACATCAGATGGTTTTGCTAACCGACAGAAGATCATGGCTGCTAGATGGGGAAATATCAGCATTATGATGGGGCAGGTGTTTATGCCGTATGCATTGAAAGTTCAAGATTGGGCATTTAATGCACTTGGGTGGATCGAAAAAAATAATAAGAAAATTAAGAGCTGGGGTCAGTCTGTAGAACGAGTTGCTAAGCAGTTTTACCATTTTGGACAGCGTGGTTTTGCATGGTTGAAAGAGAATAAAAGCAATATTAAGACTGTAGGGAAATTGCTACTGGGGCTGTATGGCATCGTTAAGATAACGACGGGTGTGGGTGCTATAGTCACATTCACTAGAGCATGGAAAGAACTAGGTTTTATAGGCACTCTACTAGGTAGTAAGTTCAAGTTTTTAAAATCACTCGGTATAGTTCTACCATTTATAAAGACGGGTGTCGTTGCTGTTATGAGTGCATTCAAGGGATTATTTGCCGTATTGGCTTTTAATCCTCTAACATGGATAGTTAGTGCAATTGCGGGAGTAGCATATCTCTTGTGGAACTGGAAGAAGGTCAAGGGTTGGCTGGCCAAGTTCTCAGTCTGGTTATTTAAGAATAATCCATTTGGTAAGAAGTTTACAATGGCCATATTCACTAATGTAATATCACCGATAATGAAGATCGGTGACCTAGTTGATAAATACTTAATACAACCTGTAAAAAATTGGTTAGGAATAGCTAGTGAGGATATTACACCAAAGGTTAAGCCTTATCTGTTTGGTCAACCTGATTACGATTTTGCAAGTGGTCTAGGTATCAAGAATGCAAGACCTGGTGTAGATGCACCTGGACTACTCACGCCTATTGCTCAATCTAGTGATGATAATAAATCCGAAGGTTCAAAGGGCGGCCTATTGACAATGGGACAGTCGGATAAGAAAGTGCAAGGCAGTACGCCGCCACCTACCAAGACGGAGACAGCCACCAAGCCTATGGCACAGAAGATGGACGGCCTAGTGCAAGGTGCAAAGGGTGAGATAAAGAACTTTAATATAAAGATCGAAAACCTAGTCAAGGCTCTTAACGTCAATACCTCTACAGTAGGTATGAGTATAGGGCAGATCGAAAGCGAAATTAAGAGAGTGTTACTATCAGCCGTGAATGACGTAAATCAGATGTCATGAACAGGTACCTCATATCAAGGCTCAATCAAGTAGGTGTTAAGCCGCTGATTTATGGCGTACGTCAACGTCGTGGTCTAGTGGCTGGCACAGATGCCTATACAATCACCGAGCGAGAGCAGGTAGCCGCTAGAGAGGCTTATGATCCTATCGTCATCGAAGAGCCTACAGGCTTGCAGATAGATAGCACTAGGCGGTCGCTGATGGGTACTGCTGTATTCAATGATATCACGATACGTGATGGTGATGTAGAGTTGTATTTTGATACGGCACTCATCACAGTCAACCAGACTAAGATCAGAGAAGACTCGCAGCCTACAGGTCGAGACGGCACGATCAAAGAATACATAGCTCTAGGTGATTACAAGATAGAGATACAAGCATTGATAGTAGATGCAGGTCGTAGCTATCCAGAATCTCAGATGAAAGACTATATCAGCTTGATGCAGGCGCCACGAGCACTAGAAGTGGTGTCGCCATATCTACAGCTGTATGGCATCTATTATCTCGCAGTTGATAGCCACAGTGATACACCATCGCCTGGTATGGTAAATACGCAGGCTGTAACGATGCAATTTAGCAGCGACACACCTATAGAATTTATAAGAGATGATCAGACTTTCATCTAATATAGTCATAGGAGCATACGCATGGCTGGGTCATATGAACGTAGAGGTAGTGTCAAGCTGGGAGACGCTTACAGATACCTGTACGATCACGGTACCACGTCGTATAAGCTGGGAGGGCAAGGAGCTTGCCAGCGGCGACAATGCACTAGTCAAGCGAGAGGATCAGGTGCTTGTGGAGTTAGGTTATGATGATGATAACGTTGAGACCTTCAGAGGCTACGTCAGGACCATCAACGTTGATAGCCCTACTACCATCACCTGTGAGGATGCAGCCTACCTGCTCAAGAGAGGAAAATTTACAAAGACTTACAGAGACGCCACACTTAGTGACGTACTTCAAGATGCGCTTGGTAGTATTCTGCCATATGAGGCTCCAGCTATACGGCTGGGGCCCTTTCGCATCAGCAAGGCTACACCTGCTGAGGTGTTGCAGTATCTCAAAGAAAAGTACTTGATCAAGTCGTGGATACGGGACGGTAAGCTCTATGCTGGTCTAGCAGTGTGGCCAGACTTGCAGAACACGATCAAAGTTAATTTTAGCCAAAACGTCGTAGAGCATTCACTAGACTATCAGCGAGCTGAGGACGTGAAGATCAAGCTTACCCTGATCAATATGACCAAGGGTAATGAGAAGCAAGAATACGAGTTTGGTGATCCAGATGGTGAGCAGCGGACACTACACTACTATGACCTCAATGAGGCGGATATTAACGCCATAGGTGAGGAACAGATAAAGCGGCTACGCTATAGCGGTTACAAAGGTGATATCACCATCTACGGCAAGCCTCTGGCACGTCATGGCGATGTAGCTGATATTACTGATCCTGTCTATCCTGAGCGATCGGGCAGATACTTGATCAAGACCGTGACTACTAGTCATGGCGTAGGCGGATACAGGCAAGTACTAGAGCTAGCAGAGCAGGTATGACGATCAGAGAAATGATACAAGCAATGGCCAAAAGTGGTAATAGTCCAGTACTACTTTGTCGTGTGACTGCTGTTGATGAGGCTGGTCGTCTAGTCGACGTGGATCCAGTCAACGGCGATGCTGAGATACTGGATGTACGATTGCAATTGACTGAGGGCAATGATGCTGGAGCTGTGGCAATACCTAAGTCAGGTGAGCTAGTGCTAGTGCTGATGGTTACTGAGGAGCTAGGCTTCGTACTACTGAGTGACCAGATTACCAGGTATGCGATCGATGTGGCCACAACGCATTTTAGATTCGATGACAAAGGTTTAGCGATATCGAGTGCAGCGGCTGACTTTAAGACAGAGATCAATGCATTGATCGACCTAGTAGATGAGCTGTTGACGACGCTACAGACCTTTCAGGTCATCAGTGCAGCGCCAGGAGCACCATCAGGACCACCAGCACCGACCGTACTACCTAAGCTGGTAACCGCTAAGACGAAACTGGCGACATTGAAACAGAAGATAAACACTGTTATAACAGAGTATTAATAGCATTGCAATGAGAGCAGATATACTATTTACCCATGACCAAGAACAGGAGCTGGACATACGTGCCGGTGACTTCGTCGTAGGTGTAAGTGATATCCAGCACTGTCGCCACATCATAGAGGCTGAGCAGGGCCAGTACAAGCAACATCCGCTAGTAGGTGTAGGCGTCCGCAAAATGCTGTTATCAGCGATGGACCAAAACCAAAAGCGCATCATACAGCTACAGCTGAAAAGTGACGGCTATACGCCACAGACGTTAGTCGTCGGTGAGGGTATAAAAATAGAGCTATGACAGTGACGGCACTACCAAAACAGACTATACACGATGTGTGCATACAGCACTACGGTAGCCTGGACGGTCTAGCGGATCTCATGACCCGTAACCCTCAGCTGACTATCACAGAGGTGGAAGGCGAAGAGCTAGCAGTCGGTACTGTTATCAATATACCTATTGCCCGGATAATGGGCACCATCAAACCAGTCAGCGAATAATGGCACGATCAATAGATACGATACTACAGGAGATTATCACCGCTAAGGAGGCTCAGAGTAGCCTCAGCGTACTGACCAGTGATAGCAAGACGGCTATATGGAGACTGTGGGCCTACGTCACAGCAGTGGCCATACATGCACACGAAGTGGCGTGGGATCTGTTCAAGGCTCAGGTAATAGCCATAGCAGCGGTTGCGCCAGCTGGTACGCCTGGTTGGTATGAGAAGATGATGCTAGCCTATCAGCACGGTGCTACGCTTAGCTATGTAGGCACTCAATACGTATACGATCCAGTAGATGAGACGCTACGCATCGTCAGTCGCTGCGCTATCGAGGAGCGAACCGACGGCGTACTGATCGTCAAGCTTGCCAAAGGTGAGGCTGGTAGCCTAGAGCCATTGACTAGTGCAGAGCTTGCTGGTGCCACTAGCTACTTTGCCAAGATCAAGTTCGCTGGTACTAGAGGTGCCGTCGTTAGTATAGATGCTGATTCGCTGTCGCTGCAATACGACTTATTCTATGATCCGGTAATCGACGTATCTGTAGTACAGGCAGCCGTGCAGACAGCCGTGGAGGCTCATCTTAATGACCTAGACTTCAACGGAGCTCTTAATGTTACCAAGCTGACTGACGCCATACAGCGAGTGGATGGTGTCAGAGATCCTGTATACCGCTCAGGCGTGGCCACCACAGCAAGCGGTGTAGACACTGACGTCGATGTCGAGCACGTCCCTGCTGCTGGTTACTACGAGCTAGCACAGCCAGTAGCATCGATGTTTAATTGGATACAGAAGATATGACGACACCTAAGCTCAATATCGACCTACAGAAGCTAGCACAGCAGCTGATACCGCACTTTCTCAAAGGTGTAGGTGCATCGCTTGCGTGGCAGACCGCTGGTGGCCTTAACTGGCTTACAGCAGCGGGTACTAGCTGGATGTCAGCAGGCGGCTCAGGTCGTCATCGTGACTGGATAGCGGCAATACTAGCGCCACTAGTCAGCCTTAATCAGGTGTTGGTCACATATGCTGAGTCCGTCTACTATAGGCTTAGTATCACCGGTCAAGTGATCTACCTGGAGCACTACCTTAATGACCTCTTCGATGCAGATGATAGGCGCATATACATAGCCGATAATTCGCTGATCCTCCCGCCATACCTGTATCAGCGTAGAGGTAGAGTGATCGACTGGCCACTGTATCTAGCCGGTCAGAATGCACCAACCGTCTATCTCTATAATCAGGTGGACTTTCTCAATCAAGGCTCGTTCATAGTCATGGTACCGTCTCAGATTACACTTACAACCAGTACACAGAATAGAATTAGATCAGCCGTTAATCGTTATAAGCAGGCTGGCGTATACTACACCATAGAAAGCTTTTAATTATGAATAGATTACATATACCGGCTGGCGGAATGCCATTTACAGGAGACGACTTGCTATATATGCAAAATGGTCTGACTCAAGGCATCGAGGCAGCTATCAAGCCACTACTAGGTGATGATGATCATGGCGTGCTAGAAGGCGGCCAAGTGTTGGTCACTGGTGGACAGATCAGAGTATTCAGAGGCTGGTTCGTGATCAATGGTCAGATCGCTAGGTTGGCGAGTGAGCTTACTATTGCCTCCACTGATGCCGCTCAGTATGCGCTGTACATCGAGGAGACATATGATATCGATGGTAGAGATACATTCGCAGATGGTGTCGGTCGTGATACGTACGTTGTGCCTCGTGTTAATTATCGAGCAGCTGGTACAGATCCTAACGATCTACCACTTGATCGAGTCAATGGTTTGCGTCTTGATATACGAGGCAGTCAGCCGCAAGTAGCCGACATCAGCACTAGTAATGTTCGCTTGTCTTACTACAAGAACAATGGAATTGTACATCTTTCTGGTGAGGTCTTAGCCTCTACAAGCGGATTAATTGGCACCTTTGGAGATGTTATACCTGCACAACTTACTAGAGCAGCAGCGTTCACTTCAGTCGTGTTTGTTAGCTCCGTCGTTGAGCTTAACACTAACGGTGAACTGTCAGTCTTAGGCAACTCGATACCGGTTGGAAGTACCTTCTCGATGACCTTTAATCAGTAAGTTTGTGTGGAGATTTTTGATGCACGATTCGATTTTCGATTTGTGCACGATTCGATTTTCGTGATATACATAGGTAAATGGAAACTTCACATGATCCTGTAGGCACTTATATACCGCCATCAGGCAGCCGATGCTATTTATGATACGCGAGCTGACTTTGTTATCACATGCCTTCTTAAGATCTGTTAAGCATACCTCTAGGTGACTCTTGATCGTCTGCTCGACGATGGGCCGATACTTAAATAGCTCACTAGTCACTCTCGTCGTTACACCATCTTCCTCCAGGCCCTTGAGGAAGTTGGCCGCCTGTCGCTGTTCGTCACTTATCTCTCCCTTGACGAACATGAGTGTAATGCATCGCTCCAGGAGTGCCGGATCCTGATTGGGTAGGTACTGGCCCACTATGATCGTACCTGATCTGACAGGCGTCATCCGAGTCTCATTGGTATGGTCTTTTTTAGCAAGAGGTCTACCATGGCCATCTGCATATCCTTTGAGGAATGCGATCATCTTACCTATGATATCGCTGGTATACTCCTCGAATAGCTGCGGCATGTCCTTGGCCTGGCTCATCATCCTAGACATCGCTGCTGGTGACACCTGGTCAAGCGGTGCCGCTGGCCGATGGCCAAACATGCTATTAATCGAGTCACTCAGGAAGGTCTTACCAGACCCGTGCTCTCCGTAGCAGTTGAGGTGGGGGAAGTACTTGTTAAGACCACCAAATACCACACTACGATAGACACAGGCGATATACCACATCATAGATATCATACCATGCTCAGGGAATACCTGCAGGTACTTCTTACTCCAGGTCTTGAAGTCTATCGACATACCACCCTCGTAGTAGACTACACTGGTACCGATGTTGTTTTGCTCGCTGTCGTCGTCCGCTAGATTATCAGTGATGATCTTGCTAAATGCCGATAGATAGTACACCTTATCGTCGTAAGTGACACAGCCTCGCTCGTCAACCGGTTGCCATTCTCCATCAGGCTCTATGATACCATTGCCCCATGTGTAGAATCCTGCTGAGTGTGTACCCATTACCGTTATGGGATAGCACTCCTTAGTCTCGTCCTGTACCATCTCCAGGACTCGCTGGTAGTTCCCTTCTGTACCTCTAAAGGCAAACTTCCCTTTGCTTATGATCAACTTGCGAAATGCTCCTAGAGATACGAGCTCGTCGGTACTCACGACTAGTGCCTTGGAGTAGTGTCTATTAGTAAACTGTAGGAGATACTTACTAGCCACATTACCGATGACCAGCATGATGGGCCGCATAGTGAAGTTGCTGAGGCAGTGATCTCCATCACTGAAGTAGCAATTGTGTCTCGTATAGATGCCGTACTGGTTGAGTTGGTCTTGCTCCTGACTAGTGTAGGTACGACCCTTCTCGATGACCTCCGCCTTGCGCGACTCTACGAGCTTACGCATATTACTCGCGGTAGTACCGAGTCCTTTGGCTATCTGGTTACTATAGGTGCTGATGAGGGTGACACTCTCTATGTTGCTCAGTAGGTCTACGGCCTTCTCTATGCCGGCATTAAGGTCAAATGGTGTAGGGTTGTCACTCATCCCTCGCATCACCAGCCAGCTCACTCCATCTTCTCCCTCAGAGTCGCAGTATTGTCTAAAATCGTGGGCTCCGTAACACGAGATGTAGTCGGCTGGATCTAGCCCTGCAGGTAGAAATACGACGGACACTCTGATCTGGACCTTGATGAGCTGCTCTATCGCTCGCATAGTCGCTAGCTCACCCGCCTGATCACCGTCGAATACTAGCTTGATATGATCCATGCGCTTGACCATCTGTGCATGGTGCTCGGTAAATGCGGTGCCATTCGTGGCCACAGCATTACTTATACCGTACTGATCCGCTATGATCACATCTGTGGGACCTTCGAATATGTAGGCAAATCCGCGCTTGCCTATGGCTCTACGATTCTCGTAGTAGCCGAAGAGGAGTTGCTTCTTGTCAAAGATGCTCGTCTGCTTGGTATTAATATATTTGGCCTTACTCTTGCCAGTCAGGTCTCTACCCGTGTAGCCTACAATCTGGCCTGCTGTCGTACGTATAGGGAAGCATAGTCTGTTGTAGAAAGTATCGTAATGACTACTCTTGGCTTCATGGTAGTTGACCAGACCTATCTCCTGTAGTATGCTATTGCGGATAGGACTATTGAGCAGGGTGTTACTATTGTCACGTAGTATGGCCCCCCACCGTCGTAGTGTGTCGGTGTGATATACTTTGCCGGCTATCTTCTGGATGTTGTCTAGGCTCCAGTACTGTCCGTCTCCATCGTCTTCTGGTGCTATCGTCCACTGTCCATGCCGCTCTACGTATATATTATGTGCCTCACCATGGGCTTTGATCCGCTCGGCTCTATCGGTCCGGTTCTTCATAGCGGCCTCGGTGACCTTTTGATTTTTACTTTCCTTGATCTCGAGGCTACAGATCTCTGCGATCTTACGTATTGCATCTGGATAGCTGCACATGTCTAGCTTCATGACTAGGTCGACCATTGATCCACCCTCTTTACACCCTTGGCAGTGCCAGACAGCTTTCTCGACGTTGAGCATCCAGCTTGGTGTCTTCTCATCATGCAGTGGGCAGCATGCGACATGCTCTCGGCCCTTTTGTTTGAGGCCAGACACGTATCGCTCAGCTACCAGTAGGGGGTCAGCCTGCTCTATGATTTCTTTATCGTTGATTATCATTATTGCTTTTTTGTGGAGTCTCGCTACATACCGGGCACTCATCATAGCACACCATGCATGACTCAGTCTTGCATACCTCGCAGATCCGGTACGGTCGATTGTCACATACTCGTGGAGTCATAGTGTGATAGGTTTGTTAGGATCCAGAAATAGGTATAAGGGGTTTACGTCATAGTCACTGGTCAGGCGCTGGTATATGCGCTGCATGTGGCGATGCTGGGCGGGTGTCTTGGCTCGCCACCCGTCGAGCATACTGGTATACAGCTCTCGATCTACACCTATCTCCTCTCTGATACTGCGCTGTAGTGTAGTACTCAGTTGCTGGATAGCTCTGGCCGCCTGCTGCTCGTATATGATGGTGCCGAATGTGATCATCAGTATATTATGCTTGAGATCTCAGACTGTAGATCACTGTATTCTTGTATCTCAATTCTCAGCTCATCTATCTCACTATAGTGCCTGAGTCTCTCAGCTTTTTTCAATTTGCGCTGCAGTGCCTGTATTTTATTGCTGACTAGTGTGGTTAGCATTTCGACTTGTTTTTCACTCATGATTCTTAGTTGTGATTAAATGTGGTTGCTCGTTCGTACTGGACGGTAGTATCACTAGTGTCATGCTGGCAGTGCCAGTATAGGGTTGACTCTGTAGTTCCGGTCACTAGAGTTTTCCAGAATACTATTGATAGATCGTGTTGCTGTCCTGTCATAGTGGTAGTGGTTGAGCATGGCGATGCCAGTCGCTGGTAGTGCACCATGCGGTTATAGTTGTATTCTTGGGTTAAGTAGATTAAAAGAGGGGCTACCTACGTTCACTTAGGCTTTGATAGTGTGAATGGTTATTCTAGGTAGCCCTCACTCTCAGGTATCGTCGTTATACATCAATTCTGTGAGTTGATGTATTCTATTAATTCATCAGCAGTCATGTCCTTGGTCTTTTCATGCCACTCGTCAGCCTTGGCTTGTTTTATTTTGGCCTCTTCTTCTTGCCACACGATAACCTCCTCTAGCGTCATATCAGCTTGAGGTGATCCATTTGATATAATTATCAGTGACGAGTACCACTCTTCTAGGTAACTAAATGGCTGTTCTCCGTATTCGTCAATCTCTCCTTCGTAGCTAATGACATACATCGAACCATCACCTCGCATAGCGTAGTTAATGGGATCCAAAAATTTCTTAGTGTTTTTATTGTAGACTTTGATATCTAGTGCCATGGTCTTCTTTTTTTTAAATGCTATCTGCTACAGGGTCGTGATGCAGGGTTTGGTCTGTGTCTTCGTTGCGCTGGTCTCGTAGGTCTCGGGCTATGCGCTGTAGCACATTGATGTATCCGGCCCTAGATAGTAAGTAGTAGTTGCCATCTACCTTGATATACTTCATCTCATCCTCTGGTAGCTTGACAGCTAGATCGTAGGAGGCTGCTAGTTTTTGATCTGTAGTCATGCTAGTGTGATTATGGTGACGGTAGCTCCTACGATCATGCCCAGTAATAAGCCTATGAGGAAGGCCACGTTAAACATGTCTCTTGCTTGCTGCTCTCTCATGCTGCTGCTTCTTCTTCCTTAGTGTAGAGATCCTCCATTGATACGTGTAGGGCTTTTGATATGGCTCGCAGGTGGTCACTTGGAATAGATTGTGAGCTATTTATAGGAATATTCACCCATATGCTAGAGGTTCTTTGACTAACACCACATACATCTTGAATCAAATTACCTAAGACAATGTTACGTATCGCAGCAATTTCTTTAAGTCTGTATTTATTCATACCACATATTTTGTAATTATCATATATAGCAAATGTAACCTGCATTTATATATATGCGGAATTATTATTCAAGAATATTCACATATATATCCGAATATACCGTGAACAGGGTATGTGTTATGAACTTTGGTTTATATGTTTATACCTTTGTTGCAAAGCTATTTATGATGACTGGAGGTAGAAAACTTAGACAACTGCGTATCAGACTAGGGCTTAATCAGAAGGATTTTGCTGACAAGCTAGATACCAGTCAAGGGGAGGTTTCAAGGCAGGAGAAAGCCACATATTTAAAGCCTGCCTTTATAAAGAAGGTAGTAAGAGAGTATCCAGAATTCAAGCCTGTAGACTTTGAGCCAGATTCTGTGGCAGAGGAGGACGTCGTTGAATATCGTAGGAAGCCTCTTATATCCATTGATATCTCTCACTTTGAGGAGCAGATGAGGACAATGAAAAATGAAATGCATCAATTACAAGACGAGGTATCCTTCTTAAAAGAGTTGATTCTTCAAATAAGTGGTTCTGATCATAAGAGGGAGAACGAATTGACAACAGGTTAATCGCTCGCTATTTTAAATGTTTCATCACAAGTAAAAAAGAACTTATGCCAAATCAAGAGAAGATAGATAAGATTTTAGCCATAGCAGAAAAAAGCCTTGAGATCTCGCTCGAGACTAGACATCTAGTCATGGAATTGTATGCACCATCTAGTAATAACAATAGTCTGGTTAAGCGTCTTGATGCCATGCGAAATGCTCAAGAAGTTATAAGTCACATATTCAACGAGCTGGAAGCCCCTATATGAAAGTGGAGCTCAAGCGGATTAATGTGGTGTCGTAGAGTAGCTGCGAGATTAAGAATAGGTGATGAGTAAGCATATTTCAAAAGCGGTAGGTGTGGTAATACTGCTCTGGTGTGTGTTAATGGTGGTCGCGGTTATTGTTGGGATTGTGCGATTTACTGCAGGGACATGATCTGGTATTAAAGATTTGGACAGAGGAGCGGTAGAAAGATAGGATGTAACTGATAAACGATAAAGAATGACAGAAGAATTAAGAAGTGCAACACATGAGGGTGAGCTACCATTAGGGGGTAGAACAATTGGCTGCGCTGTACTTGGTGATGGAACAAGAGTCTTGACTGCTACTGCGGTCTTCGCTGCTCTTGATAGACCTCGCAAAGGATCCAGTGATCATTCCTATCGTGCGGACCAGATGCCAGCCTTTTTAACAGCCAAGAACCTCCAACCATTTGTAGATGAGGAGATTAGGCAGTGGACCAGTACTATTGATTTTCTCGATATCAATGGTAACCCTAAATCAGGGTATGATGCTCGAATATTAAGGGGTGTCTGCAAGGTTTACATCGAAGCTAGAAATAGTAATCAGCTACACAGGACACAGATTAAAACTGCTGAGATTGCACAGGAGATGCTTTATGCGCTTGCAGATCGAGGTATTGAGTCATTGGTAGATGAGGCAACTGGATTTGATGCTGTTAAATACGAGACTAAGGATAAAGTCACTCAATTCCTTGAGCGAAGTCTTAGTCTAGAACCTGCAAAGTGGGTTAAGACGTTTAGTGATGATTTTTTCGAAATGATATTCAGATTAAAAAAGTGGGAATGGAATTGGAATAATACTAACAAAAGACCTGGTGTCGTTGGTCATTACATTAATAACTTGGTCTACACACGGATTGCCCCAAATTTTCTGTCAACTCTGCAAGAATTAAACCCTAAGGAAGATGGCAAGCGAAAAGCACATCATCATTCATTTACATCAAGAGAGTACGGTCATCCTATATTGAAAGAGCATATTGCTGCATTAATTGCTCTTGGTAAAGTTTGTAATAACGATTGGGATACATATCTCGAACTTGTTGATCGCGCTTTCCCAATTTATGGTCAAGACATGCAGTTAGACTTTCCTAGAAGAATAGAAGCATCTGATTTAAAGCTTCCTTCTAACGATGAAACAGATAATCAGAAAGAGAAATAGATTATAAGCGTGGCTGTGGCCTTGCACCTGCAGCCTCTTGACCATTTCGGTCATGTGGCGATTGCAAGTTCTGCGCTTGCCTTGTGTGGCCGCTGGCACGCTTACACTCGCCTGCAAGGCGGGTGTAGATAACATTGTAAAGAGATAACCATGAGTGACGATAAGAAAACACCACCACCACGACCTAAAGATAGTGCTCCTACCAAGGTAACGAGGACTGGTAATGAGAAACCAGTCAAGCCTAAATCTAATAGAAGGTAGTAACGACTGCGTGGGCGACAACTGTAGCAAACGGTACGCATAGGATAGCTATCCTAGCTCGGCTATTGTTCTTTAATCGAGTAGCGTTTATCCTTTTGTTGTGGTCGATCTTTTGTTGGATACGTTCCATGACGGCGAAGACGATACCTAGATATTGGTTTTGTCCCCTGTACTGACCAACCATCTTCTCTGTAAATACAGTCTTGGGTTCTCTACCGAGCGGATAGATCTGGTACTGGTTGAGATTAAGGTTGAGGAAGATGTAGGCAATGAGACACAGTGCGATGGTCATGCACGACGCAAGCGTAAGACTATCGTTAGTACCAGCTACCGCGTAACTGATAGCAGCTGTGACGACAGCTGTAGTGACAGTCATATACTTATCTCTGGTGCTGCTTATGATGTTAGCACTATCGATCGTAGCAGTAAGGTGTTGCTGTGCAAGGCTTAGTAGGAGACTTGCAGCTTCAGGATCGAGGCTTTGCCAGTCTTTGATGTCGGTAGTCCACTGCTCGACTTCTTTTTTATCCTTACTCATGGTTGATGATTATATAATGTAAAGGTAGGTGCTGAAAGTCTCACCAGACCATCAAAAAAAATAGAATGTGATGATAGTTAGATTTTTATATGCAGTAGTAATTCTGTCCGCTTTGCATTTGACATCATGCACAAGCTCGCGGCCACTGACTTCATCGTCCATATCTAAAGCGGCGGAATCAGTTGTTCAGATTCTGGTTGATGGAG
Organism: uncultured Saprospiraceae bacterium; assembly: GCA_964389475.1. GTDB lineage: Bacteria > Bacteroidota > Bacteroidia > Chitinophagales > Saprospiraceae > CAYMFD01. The sequence goes on along the minus strand of CAYMFD010000046.1, from coordinate 10,178 downwards.
AGGTCAGAGGCACTGGTTTTATAGTCACGTCAGAAGGTCATGTGCTGACTTGTTATCATGTAGCATATGTGAGCCTTCTATTTGATCGGGATAGACCTACAACCGCTCTTGGTGAACGTACAATAACTATCAAGACGAGTGACGGCAATATTCATGATGTAGCCTACGATCGCAATCAGTTTGGTAAAAAAGACAATTCCGATAGGGACTACTTTATCATGAAGATTGTCGGTGGCAATAGTTTTAGTGAGGTTGATTTTGGTAGTTACCAAGACCTTGAGTTAGGTATGACTGTATTTACTATTGGATTTCCTTTGGGCATTGACCAAGCTGCCTATAGAAAAGGCTATGTTTCTTCTCTTTATAATCAACCGTTGACAGATGGCGGTCTAGCAACGAATACTGGATGGATCGATATGAATGTGGCTCAGGGCCACTCTGGTGGCCCCGTGTACTATCAGGATGATGCTGGAAGAATCAAGGTAGCGGGATACCTCGTACTAGCTCTTACTCCTGCTAGAGATCAGATTAAGGAGCTATCTGATAGAGTTACGTTACCCCCTAGACTATCTAAAGAATTCGACAAACAATTCGTCGAGGGGTCTATTGCCTACCTCCACCATCACTCTAGACAGGTAGGATCAGGTCTTGCTGGTTTTATCAGTCTGGAATACGTAGAAGAATTGATCCGTGCTTATAAACTGGACTAGTACAAACTTCCATAGGGAAGACTTCTTTTTGAGCAGTATCTATCTTGTCATCGAAGCAATAAATCATTGCTAAAGCGATAGTGAGAAGTACATATATTCTTTTACTGATTATCATGATATAGTCTTTTACTGGTGTGCTGGTTAGTACTGATTTGAAAATATAGCCACAAAATCCTTGTTAGGTCAAGGTTGAGAGTAGATCTTCAAAGCTCTTCACTATGTCTTGAAAAGACTTGTCTTCACTTGTACTTACTCTCGATACTTTTATTCTGCTAACTACGAACTGATGTAACTTTTGTTCCGCTTCTTCTGCAGACTTAGCAGGAATCTTAGTTTTCATCTTATTACCGAATACCTCAAATTCAACCGTGTAGTCTTTATCTCCAAACATAGACCTGTACTTTTTTATAGTTATAACATCACTCCTCCTCCATACTTCGTGCTGATCACCGACTTCGGTCCTTCTTCTGGCTGCGCTGCCTTCCAGAGTGGGTAGCTGTCACTGTAGGCACATAGATGCATCTTGATACGACCTGCATATCTGTCAGCCGTCGCTAGGCTCTGGTCGATTAGTAGTTGTATCTGACGCTGATTGGCAGGGCTGTACACCCCTACTCCACTCTGGTCTAGATCTGCACTCTGCACATAGTGGATACTATTACCATCGATATAGAGGCTGAGCGACGGAGCTCCTAGAGCTATCGCCTTAGTGGCTACGTATCGCTTACACATCGTCAGTAGCGCCGTGTCAACTGCAGTAGGTGTGCTGGTTACTAGATCGTCTAGCTGCGTGGCAGTCACGATATCAGCTAGGTCGTCCTCGGCCTGTTGTATGTAAGGTAGAGCGGCGGTGTAGGCTCTACGATTGTTGATCCTGCAGTACTGGCCCATCTCATGAGCACTAGCGAATAGTCGAGTAGTACTCGTAGATGGCAGATCGTCAAAGATCGTAACATCACTATCCGTCATGGTCTGTATAGCTTGATCAAGTAGACCTTCTGCCTGGTAGATGAGATTCCACCGCATAGACTTGTATGACCACTGATTGATACGTGCCGTCTTCTCAGTGTTGGTCTGTTGTATACCAGAGTTGCTGATCACACCATTGACATGAGGTATAGCGGCGTATAGGCTGTACTTAGCTAGTGTAGACTGTAGCACGTCGATGACCTCTAGCACCTCGTCGTTAGTACCACTGTAGTCACATAGAGCATCATGCAACGTCGTGCCCAGTACGGGTATCAGGCGTAGTCGAGTGCTGTCTTTGACATATCCGGCTATCAGGTCATAGCTGGTTTCGCCAGTCATCGAGGAGGCATACTGATGTAGGTCGCTATCTTTTACTAGAGGTTGTGGACCCGATGGCGGAGTGAGTAACAGTTTCATAGATATGATTTTGATACGAATCTCCTACTACCTCCTGAATCAGGATAGGACGCTTGATTCTGTCAAATCACTTATATATGTATCTTTTTGATAATCTGTTGATTTTCCGTGATTTCTGGCTTTTTTTGGTGTGTTTCTGTAGAGCAGCCATTCAACCGCAGGTTATCTCTGAGCTAATTAGCACACATTACAGATAGGTGATATATGTAGAGAGGATGGTACAACGCAGCTAGCCCAGCGGTGACGCTAGGCTATGAATAGAGCTATAGTTGTGATGTAATGCCTATGCGGCCCACTCGCCACCACCGCTGCTGCGAGTAGTAGCCATGAGGTACTTCTGCACGAAGAAGTAGTCGACCGTGTCAGTGTAATGTGTAGCGTGAGCTTGGTTGTACTCTCGCTCACTCTCATTCTTTTTGTTCTTGCTAAAGTCAGGCTTGACCTCTGCGATGTTAAGTGCTACGATCACATCCTTACAGGTCTCATCGTTGATGCGCAGCTTAGGGAGTTGAGGGTTGGTCTCAGCTAGTACCTCATTGATATACTCGTAGCGTACTGACTGCTGTTGCGTACGCATAGGCTTTACTACTATGGTACAGCTCCATCCATTACTGTTAAGTCTGCTTCGTATCCTCTCATATAGCGTGACACCCTCGGCTCTGGCATCATGGCCACGAGGGTCGCCATAGATATTGATATGCTTAAGGGCTTGATCTCCTAGTTCGATGCACATCTCATCAATGAGCTCGTCGATAGAGCTATTGTCATAGACATGGTGTTGACTGCGCATATACTCCTTCAGACCTTCTCGCTGGTAGACGGTCGCACAGTTAAACCATCCGCCAAAGTCAAAGCTCGCATCTAAGGCCTTGTAGATGTCTCGATCTGCAGTACCTGCCACCTTGGTGCCGAGTGGTCCACCAGGTACATAGATGTGTCTAGGTAGGTAGCAGTGTCGTATCTCAGAGAACTTATGATAGAATGCTCCTTTCTGTGCTTTCATATATCGCTTATTGAGTACCTCAATGTTAAAGCTCATCGGTCCCATACTCTTACGCCAGCTCTCGATGGTGTCAGCGCCTAGCACGTCGACGTTATCGTAGCTAGTGGCCTCCATGTAGAATACCTCATCAGGTTCCTTTGCTGCCAGCTTCTCATAGTCTAGTACATACTGGCCAGTCACCTTACGTGGCATGGAGGTATAGAGAGACTTCTGCCGGTAGCCACGGCACTTGCCGAACTTGTGACGGGATCCACGGATTGATGTGATAAGGATGTCGTCCAGCTTCTTTTTGGGTACCAGCGCTATCTCATCGCCCTCCATCCACTGGTAGCTACCACCTCTCGCCAGATCAGCACGATCGAGGCTGATCAACACGATGGTAAATCCATTCCAAAAGGTGATAATATTACCATAGTCTCTAGGAGGCTGGTCACACTCCGCCCATTGCTTAGGTGGTCGCTTACCTAGAACAAAGTGACCTGGTCTAGATCTACCGAGGTGCTCCCAGTAGCCACACCGTCGCCAGAAGTTGATCAATGCCGGCACAGTTGACTGTAAGAGTTGCTTGTAGGTCGTGCTGTAGAGCATGCCTTTAGATCCGGGCATGTCCTTGAGCTTCTGTACAAGACTGACGCCTATGCATCCTTCGGTCTTACCAAAACCTCTACCAGCGACGACTACTCTAGTCTCTTGGGTGGCTTCGGCCACGATCATCTGCTTTGCGTTGAGGTACGGCATCTAGTCTACTTCTGCATCTTGTAAAAGGGCCTTGGGATCAGTCGTGAAGTTGATATTGCCAGGAATTAAGGTTGAATAATCAAAGTCCCCTTCAGGATCGGCTACGTGCATCTGATCGATCTTCATGAGTTGCTCATTGATCTTAACGGCTAGCTCAGGATTGAACCATGGATTCTGCCGCTTTTTGGGTAGTAAGTCTAGCAGACTGTTTAGCTCTTTCTCGCTTCGCTTATCCTCCTCTTCCTTACTCTCGTCTTGCTGTGTCAGCTCTTTTAATCGAGACTCACGCATTTGACTGTATTCCTCCTCTGGTATGTCCTCCATAGGCTCGCTACACTTACGCCGTCGCTCGGTGAGCCACTCTCTCATCTTGATCTTGTGAAAATCCTTGTTAAAGGATCGGATCTTGGTAAATAGCGTCTCTGAGTCCTTGATCAACTGGTAGACTGACCACTGTGACTGATCATACAGCTCCTGTAGGATCTTGGTAGCCTCAGCCTGCGTATAGGTATTGTCGGCGATGATGGCAAAGGTATTTTTGAGGTCCTGCAGGTACTGCTCGTCTGTATGACTGAGTTGCAGGGTCTCGTCCATCATGGCCATGTAGAGCTTATCTATCTTACTGGCCTTGCGAAATTCTCCTTCGCTATATACTCTGATCTCTGTCGGCTTCATCGATGTACATTAAGTGTATTTCGTACTGCTGTAAGAGAGCTCGTCGGCTGGCTATCTCTTCTGGATCACCATTTTCCTCAGTCAGTTTGCGTAGTTGCTTTTTGACCCGACTCTTACACGACCGGATACTCATCTTCTTCTTATGGCGCTGTAGTGGATCGGCTGGTATTTCATACCCAGGATCTCCGGCTTGCTCTGGCACTATCTTCCGCTCACGATAGTCGTCAATCTGTATCAGGATCTTACTGATCTTGTCATTGATGGGTCGGATACTCTGATTGATGGCTTTTCGCTCAGACACCGATGAGGTGCCGGCATACTGGTTACTGAGCTTAGCTCTGGATCCGAATAGATACTGTATCTGTCGCTGCAGCCTCTGTATGATCGGATCACCATCAGCGCTGTAGTCTATATCAGTGCTGGTATTGATGGGCTCAGGAGGTAGAGACTCGATCGCCTTGCGGAGTAGTATGGCACGAGTAAAGCTATATCCTTGCTCTAGCTGTTTTAGCAGATTATGCTCCGGTGCTCGATCACGTAAGACTTGCAGTTGATCGTTATATCGGTCTGGCAGGGTATTCACTCTTCTTCGCTGTGATCTCGCAGACCTAGGTTGCCTGATACATACTCCAGTGTATCGCGGTGTACCCAAGCTAGATTCTTACTGACAGCACATCTGAAAATGCCGTAGCCCTCAAGTGTGAAATTGCAGTCCATCAAGTGCAGCTCGTCGCCTGGCTGGAATAGTTCGCCGTTGGCAATTTTTCGTTCTCCGAAGCGATCAGCAAAAGTGACCGTCTTGTCTGTTGCAGTATAAATAGGATTAGTCATAGGTCTATTGATTATTTGTCATTGGTTGAGTGCCTGTTTTGCTCTCATCAAGCTTGGTGATGGCCGTATCATTAAACCCGTACTTGAGGTTCGGATACTTGGTGTTCCATCCATTGATCTTAAAGACTAGGTCAAGTGGACGTAGTAGTAGCTTCCGCACTCTATACGTCTGGGTGATGAGGTAGAATAGATATGCATTGCGGATATCACTACCACTCGATAGCTTACCAGAGGTGTCCAGGTTGGCTATAGTGGAGTGAATATTCATTGACATCTGGATCTGCTTATTACTATGGTCCAGGAGCTTGAGTAGCGCCTCATCTTTCATATCCGTCTTGATAGGCGTCACCTTGATACCTGGGAAGTCATTGCCGAGTACCATGTCCAGCTCATAGGAGGTGTAGAGGCTCTTTCCTGCATTCTCTGCTCCGCTCAGGATACTGTCGACCGTATCCATAAACGCCTGCTTGTTCTCACGTTCTAGATCCTTGACGGCGTTGATCTTGGTAGCGTCCCCAGCACAAGCGTTGTACTTATCCTGATCTAAGAAATAGCCTTTAGGGTACTCGATGTGATATCGAATGACGTATCCATTATTGATGTTATGCTGATGAAACTCAGCTGTCGCCTTGCTGATCTCCATAAACTTGCGAGAGCTCCAATATGGTGGATAACCGTAATATCCGTCATTGTAAGTACGGTCAGCGACGTGATAGATGAACTTGTACATCACTCGATCCCTATCGTATGAGGGGATGGTGACGATACGGTAATTCTTAGGATCTCTAGTCTTCCCTGACCAGTCGTTGCTAGCAAAATACCGTCGTATGCGTCCTTTGCTATCTTTCTCCTCAGCTCTGATGTGCTTGGCCTCGATAGCTGTCACTGTTCGCACAGTCTGGTCACGATTAAGGATGAACTCCGGCATTATGTTGCCCTGCTTGTAGATGTCGACTGATGCTGGATCTAGATATTGATCATGGAAGTCTGACTCTACGAGCCACTCAGCTATCTCAGCAGGTGGAGCGATCTGCTCTACGATCCGCTCGCCTTCTTCGAATCGCTCATTGTAAAACATTAGGCCTTGCCCCAGGATGATGTTAGCCTTAGTATTGATCAGAGGAGAGGCCACACCTGACTCGTACACTAGCTCCTCTCGGTGCTGAGGCTGTAGGTTATCTGCTCCCCACTTATGTATGCGGTAGCCCTGGTGGCCGGCTACACCCTTGAGCTCTAGCAAGCCACCTACGTCTTTGGCAGGTCGCTCACTAAATGCATAGGCAAAACCAGTGAGCTTACCTGTGTATACCTCAATGTCTGATGATGTGCTCATTGTACTCTACTAGATTGTATATGTATGGAGTGCAAGGCTCGCCTGTACTCATATCGATTAATGGTATAGTACTACTGTACTTGTGCAGCTTATCCTTGCTGACTGTGATGGATAAGGAGCGATGCTTCTTGGTGGGTCGCCCCTTCTTGCCGTACACTACCTGTGCCCGCTTGTACTCACCCTCACGTGCACCATTGCCGATGACGAAAAGCAATGAAAACTTACGTCCCATTTTCATCTCTGCAAGCACCGTAGATATAGGTATCGTACCTTTCATGTTACAATAATCACTCGGCTAATTAGCCGCATCTAGGACGCTTATGATGATAGCAGTAACTGGCAATATGTGTAGCGGCAAGTCATCGCTGATCGATCTACTCTATCGAGCGACGGGTCTAGCTGTACTATCGATCGATGACTATAGACGACGATACAATCACGACGCATCATGGCGAGTGGAGCAGGAGCTGTACCGATGGATGCTAGACGACATCAAGGTACTAGAAGCTAAAGGAGAGAGCTACCTAGTCGAGATTACCGGTGCATCGATGTCGTGGCCGCTTCTCTTGCATGCAGCTACGAAGGCGACGGTGATCAGACTACATTGTAGTATGGATACCTGCATCTCTAGATACGATGAGCGACTTGGGAGCGGCTACGATATGCCACCAGTACCATTCGATGGCCATCCACACCAGTCTATCCGGTCGATAGCTGACATCTTGGACCTGGTGCCTTATGACATACACTTATCATCCGAGCAACATACCAGTGCTGCCTTGTTTGACAGACTGGGATTCCTTGTCAAACGCTACACCAATCAGAGCGCCGGTCAGCTGGATGGCTAGCTTAGCTATTTTCCAGATACGTCGCACCTGATAGATGCGTAGTGGCTGCAGTTGGCCTTTCCAGAAGACCACCTCAATCATCTCCTTGAGAAACTTGACGACGGCTGTCCAGTCCCTACGCTGCTCTGGATCCATGGTAGATCGGCGGGACTTGTGCTCTAGTCTTAGGAGTTGTCTGGTAGCGAATTGGTATTGAGTCATGGTATTAAGATTTATAGACGTGCAAGATTGACGGCTGATTCGTATTCGTTATTGGCTGCTCTAAACTCCAGTAGGCTGACCTTAGCCTGAATGTTGGTCATAGCCTGCTGTATGTCACTGCCCAGCTGTCTCTGGCTTTCGATGAGCATCATGATGTCGGCATGCAATGAGGAGTCTGCTGCTTGACCTTGGCCTGTAGATATGGGTATACCGGTCAGTGCTCCTGGAGCGGTGCTAGGAGTCCGCCCAATAGCTGATTGTGCAGCCAGAGCTATACCCTCGCTCGCATAGAAGGAGCGACCGCCCTCACTTGTATTAAGATCGCTCAGGCTGTTGAGCTTTGCCGATGCGCTTTTCTTGAGGACAGCAAACACCTCGTCACCTTCTACCTCTATTCGAGTGCCATCAGAGAATAGGCCTTTGATGCCTCCAAAGAGGTGAGATGGCCCACGGAAGCGACCAAACTTAGCGAGACCTCCTTGTGCGAACTTCTGCGCCTTGATCTTACTAATGGCGGTAACACCTCTAGTCACGGCTATACCAGCCTGCACAGCTCCTAAAATCTGACCTACCAGTGGTATTCCACTCCATCCCTTGAATATATTACTCACCTCGGCCGTGGTATTGACTACGACCTTGGCAATCTCAAAGGCTTTGATGGCCTTGGCATTCTTCTTCCTAGCAGCTTCATCACGGCCTAGCAGGTCAGTTACTGCGTCAACGCCTTGACCGAAAAGATCAACAGCTCTCGCTATATCTTCCGCCTTGAATGCGCTATGGCGATCAATAATCTCTTTTTCTTTATCGACACGATCTTTCGTCGCATTTAGCTTTTCTAGCTCTGTCTTACGATAAGCCTCCGTCTCCGTGAGACCAGCAGCGGCCAGTACCTCTAGTTTTCTATTGAGATGCTCTTCTTGAGCCTTGAGTGATGCCAGCTGGTACTCTTCTTCAGATAGTAGTTGTGTGAGGAACTGTTTCTCCTGTAGATCGAGCTCTCGGTCTAGTCCGTCCTCTATGGCTTCTAGATTACTGTCTACGATAGCCTGAGTCTTGAGAGGATCTCTGGTGATGCCAGAGGAGAGGTTGTCGGGGATATCGATGTTGTCTATCGATGCGACAGGATCAATAGCTTGTCTGGCTGGGGTACCATTACTAGATGCTTTTTGACCCTGGACATTTACTTCTATATCAATAGGATTAGCAGTTGTTGCTGCAACCGAGTCAAGTAGATCTTGCGCTTGCTGCTCCGCTTCGGCCTTTGCCTTATCACTTGCGATCTTATCTGTATATCCTTTGGTGAAAGCCTCTCCAAGTCTATTGCCTTGAGTGACTGCTATCGCTATAGGGTTTGATTTGATGAATCCCTCCTTAAAGCTAACAGCTGCATCACGAAATCGGCCATCCTTTAATGCTTCGAATCCATCTACGAAGCCAGCCACAGCCTCCTTTATTATGGCAAACACCTCTTTGGCAACACTGCCTAGTCCTGCTATACCACCTCTTACTCTCTCTGATTTATCATAAAGTAGCGACATGCCAGCTGCTAGGGTTGCGATTAGACCAACGACGAATCCTATCGGATTGGCCTTCATTGCAGCATTGAGAGCCTTAAAACTAAAAGTGCTTCGTGTGATGCCTATTGCTGCGATCTTCTGAGCAGCTGCTAGAGCTAGTGTGCTCACCCTTGCAGCTATAGCAGCACTATTAAATGATAGTAAAGCGACTACCAGTAATCCCAGTATACGACGATTCTCAATCATCACCTCGATGATAGCTTTAGATCCCTTGACAAAGGCTACGAACATGCGCAGCAGGTCTTCGAGTATAGGTATCAACATCTTACCTATGAATATGCCGAAGTCCTGGACGACTGACTTTGCAGCTTTGACCCGGCCTGCGAAGTTGTCTTGCATCGCTTTGGCCACATCTATCAGCTTTCCCTCACTATTTGCTGCGGCTTCGGTGAGGTCATTTAACTCATTTGCTTGGCCAGAGAGCAGGGCATTCAAGGTGTTGATCTGAGTCTTGCCCCCTATCATAGCTTTGTAGGTTGACTGCTGAGCCTCTGTCATTGTTGAGAACTTAGCATTAAGATCTCCGAGCACAGTTGTGACACCGCGGAACTTACCGTCTGCATCAAACACTTCGACACCTAACTCTCGTAGTGCTTTACTGCTCTCGCCTGTACCCTTGGTCAGATTGATCAAGATGCTGTTAAGCGATGTGCCAGCCTCTGCACCCTTAATACCTCTATTGGCCAGGACACCGATCAGTGCATTGCTTTCTGGTAGAGCTACATTGAGACTACGTAGAGATCCACCCGCTTTAATGATGGACTCATTGATCTGCTGGATGTTAGCGTTGGCCTTGGTACTGGTGTTGGCAGTCGTATCAAGGAACATGCCGAGCTGGTCAGCTGATAGTCCCATCGAGCTCATGGCATCTGTAGC
>CAYMFD010000045.1:0-26455 GCA_964389475.1 uncultured Saprospiraceae bacterium | reverse complement strand
ATGCACAACAATACACAGTAGCACACAAACAGCAGATTCATAAATATCCATTCCACCGCTTTGAATCGATGAGTTGTAGTTTTCTTATTCTGACTCTTGGCCATTGGATTGAATATTATGTTGTTATCGGTATTGGATGGTTTGGGGTTGGTATATATCTACTTCATTTGTTTCTTCTTCTCTGCGATCCTTAGTTTGGCGGATCGGGCCCTGGGGTTAGTCTCTATCTCTGCTGCCGTAGCCATCACTGGCTTGCGGGTCAGCAACTTGTAAGGCCTGGTTATCTTGCCGTACTCGTCTTGCTCCACATTGCCGTCGACTGAGCCTGTCTTCATCACATACTTTACTAGCCTATCCTCTAGACTATGGTAACTCATAACGACTAGCCTACCTTTAGGCCTGAGCAGTTGAGTCGCATCCATCAACATCTCTTCTAGAGCTAGCAACTCTTCGTTAACCTCTATACGTATGGCCTGATAGACCTGTGCATAGTAGCGATTACGCTGTCCCACAGCACATGACTGCAAGACCTCATTGAGATCGCTGGTCGTCGCGATCGGTTGCTGCTGACGCTGCCTCACTATAGCCTGAGCTAGCGTCTTGGCATTACGAACCTCTCCGTACCTACCCAGTATTCGCTGTAGACTATCGGCGTCATACGTCTCGATTACCGTTCGAGCTGTCGTAGGTGATCGCTCACTCATACGCATATCTAGCGGCGCATCAAAGCGAAAACTAAAGCCCCGCTCTGGCACATCTAGCTGATGACTAGAAACTCCTAAATCCGCAAGCAGGCCATCTATCTGATGCACACCCTCCAATCTTAGCAGTTTACGCAGGTAGCGAAAATTGCCTTGTATGAAGTTGACTCGATCATCATCGAGCAGGTTGTGCCCAGCATCTAGATCTTGATCAAAAGCGTATAGAGTACCCGTGGTCAACTGATCGACTATAGCCTGACTATGTCCACCAGCACCAAAGGTCACATCTACGTAAGTACCCGCTGGATCTATCGCCAAGCCATCGATACACTCCGAGAGCATTACAGGTATGTGGTATGGATTACTCATCTAGCAACCCTACTTTAATACCAGTCATGACGCCTTCGCTGATCTCAGCAAACTCGTCCGGCTCATCGGCTAACTCTTGCTCGTATGCGTCGACAGACCAAATCTCAACCTGCTGCTGATACGCAAAGAGTACGACCTCTTTTTCGATACCAGCATAATCTACCAGACTAGCTGGTAAGGATATCCGCTCACTACCATCAAGAGCAAGCTTCGATGCCCCTCGATAAAAATACCGTATGACCTTGCGCTTCTGCCTATCAAAAATATTAAGCTGATCTATCTCGACCTTTCTCTTATCCCAAACATTTTTAGGATATAACATCAAGTGTTTTTCAAAACCTCTATTCACCACAAAACCATCATCGACCATAGCAGACATCTGCTTGAGCAGGGCCGTAGGGAGCCTGAGCCTACCCTTTGCATCCATCTTACATCTATATTCTCCTGTTAGGTCCAGCACGTAGTTTCCCACTTGATGATGCTAAGGTATCACGAATTCCCACATTTTCCCAAATAACCCCACAATGAAGCACTTAGACACATATAGAAAATCATCATGCGATATATCCTGACAGCAATATGCTGATGCCTCTATCAGCTTAAAGTTGATAAATCAGGAAAATATACACGAATGCCCCTAATCCAACAAGTAGACAAGAGGCATAAATAACACCTTACACAAAGGTAGTAAGCTGCTTATATATTAACAAATTATATCATGTATAAAAAGAGTAGCGTGTGGTCGCTAAATGAAGTAAACACGAACGTGTACATAGTACTGATCGAGATATGCAAGCACGATCTCTGGCACTGCGTCTAGTCAGCTAGATTGGTAAGGTTGCGAAATTGGTCAGTATTGATCTTAGTGATATCCTCATAACGAATCTCACCACTAAGTGTGCAATAGATAAGTCTCTCCTCGGCAGACACCTCAGCAAAGAGCTTATCAATGTGCTCGCCAGCATCTAGGGCATAGATCTTAATGTAGCCGTAACCACCCTCGCCTCGTGCATTGATGAGGGATTCGAAACCTTCCTCTTTGAGTAAGGACTTAACCCGCTCCTGGTCTCTCTTTGCTAGACCGTCACCAGAAGAAAATACTAGCACTGAGAGATTATCAACCGTGCTGGTGATCTCTTGGTCACCGACAGCCTCATCGAAGATCTTTACTAGATCGCCGGTGAGGTTAAATGCGAGTACGTTCTCGTCATTATTATACTTGCGCAAGAGACCCTCTACGGTCGACTGCCCTAGTAGGGATGTACTACCAACTGCTATGGCTAGAGCCACGAACCATATTCTACTGATCATCTTCATCCTTATTGTCTTTCTGCCAAGAGAACTGGGCCTGTTCGAAATCACTTACCTTGATATTACCCTTGACATGGATGACTCCCATGGTGCCACCTCCGTGTATATAGAGTAGGATATTTTTTACAGCCTGGTCATCTTCTCTTACCATAACCTCAATCTGGTCGCCCTCAGCTCTGACTTTGGCATAAGTAGCGAAGTTGTCCTGTGTCTTAAGTTTAGTGATCAACTCACTCGCTCGCTGCGCCGTCTGAGGGTTACGTGCCTCACCTACAAAACTGACACGTACTTGCTTAATCGATTCGGAGATACGCTTCCACGCCTCCATGTCGTCGTCCTGGTGTAGGGGGTCTTCATCCGTGGTGGCGACCAGCGTCTTCACGTCGGATACATCGTCGACACTATCCGCCTGATCTATCTTGACGGCGATCTTTAATGCCCGCTCTATCAGCCAACCTGGCACCTTAACGGTTACAGACGCATCGTCTGACTTAACGACATCTATGAGACGGTCTGCGTTGCGCTGTGCATAGGTGGCGCTGCTACCAAGTACGCTTAGCAATAGTATTAAAAATGTGGTCTTCATGGGAGAGGTTGTAAATACGGTACTGCTTAATTCTGAAGGTTATCTAGGTACTCCGCCCCTTCGATATCTAGCTTACCAGCTAGCTTGGCTATCTTATTGAGGTCTAGGTTGCCGACGAAACTCATTAAGACGAACTGATCACTCCCACCCACGAGCAGTAGTAGCTCATTAACGACATCCCCCGTTGTCTTGGTAAAAAATCGTACGTCTTGGCCTTCCTCTCTAGCCGTAAGTAGCACCTCGTAGTCACTGGTATTGAGCTTGGCCTTGGCGTCCTGGTAGACGGCCATACTATTGGTCTCCGTGGTGAGGATCTTAAGACCTCTCAGGTCATTAATTACATCTAGGAGTTCGTCCTCGACTTCTTCGCCAGAGACCTTAGCGATCATCTGGAACATCTTGGGGCTTACGTATACGACCGAGAAGCTTGGGTCATCCTCGTAGGCTGTAAAGAAGCGGTCTACTGCGTCGGCCTGTGCCTGAGTCGCCACAGACAAAAACCCGAAAAGGAGTAATATTGAAATGCGTCGTAACATGATTGTATATCTTAATAATCGTTATCTATCTAAAAATATCAGCCTTCTCCGCTTGCTTTACGTGCCTGCGGATCGTGCGAGTGTTTCTGTCTAATGTGCCACTGAGAAAGGCTAGTGCCTCGCGAGTCGCGTCTAGTGCCGCGGCTGCCTCCGCCTCTTCATCTAGTAGTACTACCTGAGCTAGGCTATCGTCTCCTTGGTCAGCTGGTCTCATCAACCACACAGCAGCTAAGAGTATACTAGCCACTGCGGCCACACGGACTAGCCATCGCATAGCGGGCATGGGTACGATACTGGCACCACCTCCTGCACCCTCTACATCAGTGTGCCTAGCGGCCGGCACCTCCGTACGACTACCTTGCTGCGCTAGTATCGTCTGGTAGACGAAAAGCCCCGTGAGGTGATCATACTCTGGCGCTACGCTACCCACTGCGAAGTATTGGCGAATATTCGCCTCTTCTTCGAGGGTGGTCTCACCCTCCCAATATCTATCCAGTAATTGCTTTATATCTGTCATGATAGCGTGCCTTTAGTACTGTTGTTTAAAATGTGCCAATTTGACCTTGAGTAGTTTCCTCGCTCTATGCAGATTGACCTTGACCTGATCTACACTGATACCTAGGATACCTGCAATCTCCTTGTAGGTATAACCCTCTATATCTCGCAGGTGGACCACGTCCTTCTGTACAGTAGGTAGCTCATTGATAATCTCAAGTATGCTAGCCATCGTATCAGAGCTCTGCGTCACTACATCGGGAGTGGGGCCAGTATCTGATAAGTGAAAAAAATCGTCTATGTCAGCTGTAGGCTTTCGCTTTGAAGATCGTAGCTTGTCGATAGACATATTACGAGTAACTGTCATAGCCCAAGCCTCTTTATTATCCAGCCCTTTGAAGTAATCCCAGCGCTTCCAGATCTTGACGAGCACCTCCTGCAATATATCCTCCGCATCACTAGTGTTACCTACTATGCTCAAGGCAAAGCGGTATAACTTGTCTTTATATGGTAGGGCTAAATCCATAGTCTGATAATCAATACGAGATTACAAAGTCTAGACGGCCTGACAAGTAGTCTTGTTACAAGCAAGTTGATATAAATAATACTGCAGCACATACTAGCAGTACGTACGTCACCGTCCTAGATCACGGTGGACCTGCCCTACTCGAAAAACTTCATCTTAACCCTAAACTCACTATTGAGGGCTCCCAAGGTGTAAGCTACTCTAGGTGAGAGTATTACATCGATATTGTCAGGGTATGTATCTCGGGGGATTCTGGCGATCACCTTGGCAAAGGTCCGTCGCTGCAATTGAGGATTATATATCTCAATCAAGCTATTGATCCTAGCCGTCGGATGTAGTGCGAATAAATTGTCCTTGTCGGACGAATCTTTATTCCAATACGCAAGACCTGTCTCCTCTATCTCCTTAAAGGTCTCCACTGGTGCCGCACTGACGGGCAGGTCTAAGTCTTGAAACACAGAATCCTTAACCATCTGCGGAGGCTCCCTCTCCTCAACGACTACCTTTGTAGGGCGGCGGTCATCTACTATAGCTGGCTTGCTCGCTGGAGTCACGATGGCTACCTGCGAGAGGCTATCATCTCTCCTGGAGATCTTTTCGTCTATAGGTATCCAGCCCATGAGCAAGCGCTGCCCCACATTAAGATCATTACCAGCTAGTCCATTACGCTTTAGTATCAGAGCCGCATCTTGATCAAAGTATACGCGGCTGACCCGAAAGAGTGTCTCCTTAGGCTTGATCGTGTAGTAGACTGGGATAAAGGATCCATTGGCGAACTGGGTCACCGAGGCACCCGTGTACAGTAGCTCTGCATCAAAGGGAATCTTGAGGTTTTCGTCTAGCATGATAGGAGCGGTCACTTCCTTGCCATTAAAGGCTAGGATACGAGACGGTGCCACCTGAAAAACACGACTAAGCGCATACAGTGTGTGTCCCGGCCCTACGGTATGAGTGTAGTGGACGCCTGACTCATCTGTATAATTGATCTCAATACCGGCCCCACCCGTGTACAAGGACTGTTGCGCCTGAATGGATAGCGAAGCACATGACACCAATACCAAAAGAAAAAACTTACTCATAATTACCGACTCTAGTTTGCAAAGATATTAATAATAATCGCCAAGTGTAAACTATTCATTTTATGTAATTTACATGCCACACAATCTATCATCGACTATATTTTATGCAACGGCCTAAATAGGAAGTTTGAAAAATAATTCATTATTTGTTGCAACAATCAATAAGGCTGAGACATTACTACCACCGAACAATTATTTCACACATCAGATAAAACAAGAACGATGAATAAGATTATGATGGTACTAGCAATGACGCTATCTACGACAGTATTACTGGCCACCGGTACACCGACTAAGGTTAAAGCAGATCAGAGTAGTGTAACCTGGGAAGGAAAAAAGGTACTAGGCTCTCACCAAGGCGACATTACTGTCAAGGACGGCACCCTAGATTTCGACGGAGACGTACTAGTTGGCGGCACGTTTACGATAGACATGAGTACCATCAACTGCACAGACCTATCTGCAGGTCAGGGCAAAGAAAAACTGGAAGGCCACCTAGCCAGTGATGACTTTTTCGGTATCGCAACCCACCCGACCGCCACATTTACTATTACCAAAGTAGTAAGCAGAGGTAAGATGGGCGAGTACAAGATCGTAGGGAACATGACGATCAAGGGGAAAACCAATGAAGTGAAATTTAATGCTGTGGTCAAAGACGGTATGGCCAAGGCGGATATCACACTAGACCGCACAGAATATGACATCCGCTATGGAAGTGGCAGCTTTTTTGATAGCCTAGGCGACAAGACGATTTACGACGAGTTTGACCTATCGATAGCTCTCGCTTACTAGTTATAGTAATATATAGACAATAAGAAAGCCCGTTTCTGTAGAGACGGGCTTTTTTTATGAATAGCAATACGTATCACTTTGTCGATCTCGCTACCTGGACATTGCCCCATAGACAGAGCATGATCAAGACTATACCCACCATTACTGGCAATGTGTACGTCTCAGCATATACCAGCCATCCGGCAAGCAGGGTAAAGACCACCTCCATATACTTAAACGGGGTAATGATATGAGAAGCCGTCGTCTGTAGCGCCTGTGTCATGGTATACTGAGCGGCATAGCCTAGGATACCGAAGCCCCCTAGCAAGAGCCACTCATGACCTACCGGAGTTACCCACGCAAAGAAGCAACTCACGGCACCGACCAGCGTAGCCAAGGCAATGAAGTAGTGAACTATAACAATGCTCTCCTCCGTATCAGCAATCTTGCGAATCACAAAATACACCCCACCACTCAGGACAGCCGAACTCAAGATCACGACCAGACCCAGCGTGGATAGTGATGCGTCAAAGCCCTTGATCAGGATCACACCACCAAATGCTCCCAGCAAAAACAACCACTGGATGGCACGAACTCGCTCACCCAAAAAGAATGAGGCCAAGGCGACAGCGAAGAATGGAGACAAGTAGCGCAAAGTCACAGCGGTACCTAGAGGCATTAACTGTATGGCCCAGTAATAGAGTGACATCGAAGAAAGACCTAGGACCGCCCTGGTCAGTAGTAGTGATGGCCTATTGCCTAGCGGAGCGATACGTCGCTTGCTCAGTACCATCCAGCAGATCATCAAAGACCCAATACCTCTGAAGAAGACAATCTCTAGGGTCGGCAAGTGGTCTACCTCCCGCACAATGGCATTCATAAGCGTAAAGCAAAACGCAGCAAAAATCATCCTCCACACGGCTGACCACAGCGTAGGTGAGCCATTACTATAATCGTCCATCACTCATCATTACTTATCGTCAGCACAGCCATCAAAGCTCTGACATAGCATACCTCATCGAAGTCTCCGGCCATATGTGCCTAACGGCCACCTCCGCCGCCATTAGCTCTATTGACCTCTGACTCGATACCCGTCTTACGTTTACGAGACTTGGTCTTGCCCTTACCAAAGGTGTAAGATAGGTTAAGACCTACACGACGGCTATCCCAGTTACCTCTACCTGTACCCACCTGACCATCAAAGGCTGTGGTACCCGACCAAAAAGACTGAAAAGTAACATCCTGTGCACTAAGCTTAACATTGAGCCTATCGGCGAAAAATTTACGTTGAATTCCCAGGTTGAGGCTGTAGCTGCTGTCATACTCGAAGACACCGCCCCATACTCCTGGGCCACTAAACCATCCGCTGACCTCTCCCGTCCAGCCCTTACCTAGGGTAAGCGTGTGTTGCTGATAGATATTGTAGGTAAACGCCTGCACATCTACCACTGCGCCGTCTCCGTAATCGGCCTGGTTATCGAGGTGCGACATACCAAAGTTGAAGTAACTCTGCCACCACGCCTTAAACTGGATAGGAGCCGATACATTAAAGCTGATGATACGCTGCGTAGAGAGGTTATCCCAGGAGATAAAGCTAGCTCTGTCATCAATATCATCTGGTCCTATCAGGCGGGTGATCTGATCGGTGGTCAGGGTATAGCCGAGCTTGAAGTTGTAGCGATACTTCCACAGATAGCCAAGTTCTACACTATTGACGATCTCAGGGTTGAGGCGTGCATTACCGCGCTGATAGGTCAACTCCGAAATCTGATTGCGAAAAGGGTTAAGCACGTTATAGTCTGGCCGATTGATCCGTCGGCTATAGTTAAGCGAGTAAACACTAGTGGGCTTAACGCTGTAGGTGATTCCGCCGGAGGGAAAGAAATTGGTGTAGTTAAGCTCTACTGGCTCCTCCATGAGGTCTGGCCTAAATGCCCCGAGGTCTCCAGTGGCATCGGTCGTTTCCATCCGCAGCCCCGCAGAGTACTTGAGCTTATCAGACAACGTTCCTGCATAGTTGACGTAACCAGCATAGACCTTCTCGTCGTAGTCAAATGTATTGCTCCGTACATCGTTGAAAATTCGCTCCTCTCCCACCACGTTATTAAAGAGGAAACGATTGTCAGTAATCACCTCCGAGAACTTAGCGCCGAAGCCTAGCTTACCACCTGCTAGTGGTTGCTCATAGTCTACCGTAGCCGTATAGATGTCAATGGTAACAGGCGTCTGGATGAAGTATTCATTGCGAGTAAGCAAGGTGTTACCATCTGCTGTGAAATAAGTATTGGGCTGTATTAGGTCATTGATATTATCAAACGAGCCATAGTCCAGATCTACGTTGAGTGTCCTGTCCTTGTGGCGATATGCATAGTTAACGTTGTAGGCTATGCGCTGTCGACGAGAGTCATTCACATTGGTAGCACGGAGGACACTATCCACAGCCGTGGGTGCCTGCTGCCTAGCGATGGCGACCGACGTCATATTATCCGATACACCGACCTGGTCACCGCCATTAATCATAACGCCTACCGTCGATTTACTATCTATGCTGTAGTCTATCCCAGCTCTGAAACCTACTACCTGCTCAGCATTAAGAAATTCGTTTTCCTCGTCAAGCTGTAAGTCATTCTGCAAGTTGACGAACTCTATGCTGTTGACACGAGTATTATCTCCTGCATTGACAGACCCAAAGAGGTTCCAGTTACCATTGCGATAATTGGTATTTAAGTTGATATTGCTCTGTACCTCCAGGCCTTGGCTAGCATTGAGACTGATCATGGTATTGCTACCTACATCTTTTAATTTTTTGAGCCGGATATCAAGTATCCCAGCATTGCCTTGCGCCTCGTACCTAGCGCCAGGGCTAGTGATAATGTCTATCTTATCGATCTGTGAGGCATCTAGACTACGCAGGTAGGCTGTAAGGTCGTCACCACCTAGGGGCAGTCGCTTACCGTCTACGTATACCAGTACACCAGACCGCCCTAGCACGGTAATATTCTCGTTGTTATCGATGAGTACACCAGGTGCTTTACGAAGTAGGTCTAGACCATCCGTACCTGCGGCATTGATCGTACCTTCTACATTAAAGACGGTGCGATCTGCTTTGACCTCGACTATAGCACGCCTAGCTGTAACCGTTGCTGTCTCAAGCTGCACGCCTGTCTGCGTAAATGTCAATGCCCCTAGATCGACTATACGACTACCCTGCTGGAGCAGGATATCAGGCACCACGATGGGGGTGTACCCTACATAACTAGCCTCTAGGTAGTAAGTACCATCGGCAAGGCCCGGAATAGCAAATACCCCAGACTCATCGCTCACATCTACTTTGGCGACAGCACTATCGACGGCATTATAGACTACGACATTGGCAAAAGGAATAGACAACTCACCGTCTGTAAGCAGGCCCTTAACTAGGTTATCTGTCTGAGCATAAAGGCTAAGGCTGCAAAAGGCAACAAGTATGGTAAGGATGTATTTGCTCATATTGTAGTAAGATTTTCTGTAATGCGTTACAAAAGTAATCTTGCAATTCAGCTTTCGATGATTTTCTACGACTAAGCACACCATATATCAGACCAATAGGACGACTCTTATCTTTCTCAAAAGTCACACTTCAAGACAAAACTCAGCGCTTTTGTAAACTAGCTACCAATTAAAATAAATATGATACGTCAATACAAATATCACATTATCAGATATTTAAGTCAATTTAAGTCACTCAGACAATAATTCTAATCACCTAGGGGGGACGTAAGACTTCACGTGTCTTTGCTATGTCAAAAGCTACCTTTATGAATGAGTTACTTCACTCAACCAAAGTACTAATCGTACGATTAGGAATGGTTGTAATCCTCCTTTGCGGAGTCCTCGTGGCCATGGGTCAGGAGATCTGCGATAATGGGATGGATGATGATGGTGATGGATTAATAGATCTAAATGACAATGAGTGCATCTGTAGTGATACGATAGCACTCACTAATGTCACTGGGTTTATTTGCAAAAACACTCTACGGCTCGATGCCGAAAACTCTAATGCTATCAACTACCAGTGGTACAAGGATGGCGTTGCTATTCCCTTTGCGACGAATTTTTTCTTAGAGCTGCAAGAGTCCCCTACCGTCGAAGGATTTTATACCTGCCGTGTGGAGACAAGCTCAGGCTGCGTGCTTACAGAAATCTACGAGGTCCTTATACCTGAGACTATCCTAATAGACCTAGGCATTACTTATCTCTGTCCGGGACAATGTATCGAGTGGGACGGTTTTGACTTATGCGTACCTGGATTCTTCCAGACTAATGCTTCAGCAGCGTCAGGCTGTGACAGTATCACCAGAATACAACTCGAAGCAGCCAGCAATAGCCTCCATTTCTTCAGAGATACTGTGTGTACGGGGAGTCTATATGAATACTACGATATTTCAACCATGGATCCGGGACGGTACATGACTACTATACCCAATGCGGTGGGGTGTGACTCCATCATCACAGTAGACCTATCAGTGCTCGACATACTCCTCGACACGATAAGCGCTAGTATATGTACAGGCGACTCCCTCGTGGTAGGAGACAGTGTATTTATGATGGCTGGTACATATTACGCCTCGTCCTTCAATAGTCAGGGCTGCGAGGTCACCAACACCGTCTACCTATCAGTTGCCGATCATACATTTGGCACTTTCAGTGATCAGATATGCCGTGGCGATACAGCAACATTCTACGATATCGTAGCGACTGAGAGTGGTTCTTACCTTACGTCTATACCTAATGCCCAAGGCTGCGATAGTACGATAACCTACAACCTGATTGTCAGCGAGCCAGGATTTTATGCCTTTGCTGATACGGTCTGTACAGGTACGACTTACAACTTCTTTAGCATATCGGCTACTGAGACAGGCGTATACTACGATACAACGACAACGGTTGCAGGCTGCGATAGTATTATCGAAGTCAGCCTATCGGTATTTGACAAGGTCGAGATTACACTTAATGAAACGATATGCCAAGGAGAAAGATACATCCTCAATACGATCGATGTAGGATCTGCGGGTACATACACGACAGAGATCAGTAGCCCTACCGGTTGCGACAGTACCGTTACCGTGATCCTAGACGTAGCCCGACCTAGCGGATCTAACGTCCAGGCTACCATCTGCGAAGGCGACACCTACTCTCAAGGCAACTTCAACGCATCAGAAAGTGGATCATATCGAGATACTCTCACCAATGCAGTAGGTTGTGATAGTATCGTCACGCTACAGCTAAGCGTTGAGGCGCCAAGCACGACCAATATCAGTGACACGATATGCAGTGGTCTGGCTTATGATTTCTTCGGCAGAGAGTTAACAACTAATGGAGTGTATGAAGAGACGATAAGCAGCGCCAATGGTTGTGATAGTACGATTGCTCTCTCGTTAATTGTTTTGGCTCCGTTACAGGAGACTATCTTCGATACGATCTGCTCGGGTGCCAGTTATAATGTAGCTGGTGTCGAAATGAACACTGCCGGCGTATATCAGGATACCTTGACTACCGATGGTGGTTGTGATTCAATCCTCATCATTAATCTACATGTGAGTGATCCGATACAAGGTTTTACAACAGTCAGTCTATGCCAGGGAAGATCTATAACCCATGGCTCTAATGTCATTACCACAAGTGGCACTTACTCTGCAGATCTATCGACAAGTGAAGGTTGCGATAGTATAGCAACGATTGAAGTAATCTTAACACCACCGCCTACGAGTATCGCCTTTGACACAATCTGTGCTGGCGCAACGTATGACTTCGGAGGAGAAGCACTAGACGTAGCAGGGGTATATATCGATACTTTAACCACACTCGGAGGTGGCTGTGACAGTGTTGTTACTTTACACCTCCATGTCAACGATCCTCTAGAAGGGTTCTCGTCGATAACAATATGCCAAGGTGGATCAGTTATGATAGGCAGTGAGGAGATCACCGTCGAAGGGACTTATACAAGGGACTTGCAGACGGCCGATGGTTGTGACAGTGTGACCACTGTGGAAGTTATCGTAACGCCTGCACCCGTCAATGATATAGCAGTAGAGATCTGTGAGGGCGGGACCTACGTACTTAATGACATCAATGCCACTACTCCCGGCCTGTATACGACGACACTTACTAGTCCAGCAGGATGTGATAGCATCGTCAATGTCACTATCAGTTACGGTCAGGCAATCGTCGAGTATATCACGGCAGATATCTGCGAGGGCGACATGTATCCCTTCCACGAACATGAAGCGATGGCGACAGGAGAATATACCAGCATGTTGCAAAACACCTATGGCTGCGACAGTATGGTGGTCTTACAACTGGCAGTCACACCATTACCTACAAGGGTCTATGAGATGACAGTCTGCGAGGGAGAGACAGTCAGCATGTACGACATAACGGCAAGTGAGACTGGTATGTACGAGACGCTGATTACTAACTCATCATCGTGCGATAGTCTTATCGTACTAGACTTGATCGTCAATGCACCAGGCGACCTTATAGACTTAGGAGATGACATCACCATATCCCTAGGCAACACAACAGATATCATACCTGAGTACATAGATACTGAAGTGGTCGACCTAGTATGGTATGACGGAGATGCTCAAGTACTCACCACGGACGATGCGCTGTACGACTTCGCACCTGTGAAGGATACATGGATCTATGCAGAGGGCCAAGACTTGTCAGGGTGTCCTGCTATGGACAGCTTACTCGTACGAGTGGATCTCGACATCAAAGTCGGTATACCTAATATCTTCAGTCCCAATGGTGACAGTCAAAATGACTACTTCCAGATCAAGGCTAATGTTGGTATAGTAAGTATCGACTCGTGGACGATCTACAACAGATGGGGAGAGCTGGTCTATCGTGGAGGCTATACGACCAGTGTAGATAAGACGGACCTCTGGGACGGTACCTTTAAGGGCCAGGAAGTTAACCCTGGCGTCTTCGCCTATCAGATCACCCTCAACTTGATCAATGGAGAACAAAAAACATACGTAGGCGACCTGACTGTCATTCGCTAATCATATATCCTAAACTTGGCTGTAGCTAGCCACTAAAATATCTATTTTCAGGTAGATTTTGACACTAGCCAGCGCGACCGAGTCGTGCTGGCTTTTTTTCGTTGGGACAAGGTCTTCTCTATGAACATAGATCGCTCTGCAGTGTGGCGAGGTCGATTACTCACAGGGGCTTTTCGATGATTGACCCGCCAGGCGTATTACCCAGCTAAGAGTAGTACTTCCTTGACCCCACTCCATCGTTGCACAAGTCTAGCAAGAGCCGTTAAGATCAACTACTCTATACGTCTAATACCGATTACTATTTAAGATAACACTAATTGCATTAGCGTCTTTAAATATGTATCGGCATTATACCAAGCTAGAGTGCGAAAAGTTAAGTCAGAAATGGTATAACTACTGATCGTTGCTAAAGTGCTTACTGTTTGCTATCCAATGTAGAACATATGAAACCCTCAAAGCAATGGCTTGTTATCAGCCTTTACCTTCGACTAATCGCCTATTCATAAACCATAATGTAGGGAAACCGCGCTTGAGGCTCTGTGCTTTGGAGTATCGGCTTCCATCGATTGTACTCAGACATCAGCTTGACAGTCTTAGCATCGAGGGGCATAATACTCGCCTCCGCACTACCCTGCATGATACCATTGATGATCTCCTCCAGCGGATCGACCTCTATGGCAGGGTATTCTACTACCTTATAGTCATCTAGACCAGCACTACCGGCTGCGATAACGATAGCATCCTCTAGGTATCCGATCTCGTCCACTAGACCTATCTCCTTGGCTCGCAGGCCTGTGTATACGCGACCCTGTGCGATCTCCTTGACTGTCTCCATAGGAAGGTTACGACCCTCCGCTACTACTGAGGTAAAGCGGTCGTAGATATCCTCCACAGACTCCTGCAAGAGCTGCCGCTCTTTAGCATCGAGGTCGTAGACTGTATTGAGGCCTATAGCCATAGGGTGGGTCTTGATCGTATCGAAGTTGAGCATGAGTCGCTCTCGGGCAAACTCGCTGAAGTTGGGCAGCATGGCAAATACACCGATGGAACCCGTAATCGTATTAGGAGCCGAGACGATCGTATCAGCACCAGCGGCGATGTAGTATCCACCACTAGCCGCGAGGTCGCCAAAACTGGCAATCACCTTCTTACCGGCAGCCTTGATCTGCTCTATCTCATGGTGGATGATATCGCTCGTGAGAGCACTACCACCGCCACTATTGACGCGTAGGACGACAGCCTTTATTGACTTTTTGCGCTTGATACGGCGTAGTACCTCTACCAGTTTTTTCTCACTGATCACTCCCTTACTATCGTCATCGTAGACAACGTTGCCCTCTGCATAGACGATAGCTATCTTATCAGATCCGCCATCACTCTTGCGGGTCCAGGTACCACGATATTTCTGGAGGTCGATTAGCTTCAGTCTCTTGTCGACATCTAGACCGATTCGCTCTTTCATAAGATCATGGATCTCGGTCACGTAGGCGATATCATCTACGAGCCGGTTATCTAGGCTAGACTGGGCATCCCTGCCTAGCATATTACTCGCTATATTGTCTAGTTCTGCTTTGGAGATACCACGACTATCGGACACAAGGTCTGCATAGATGTTGTACATGCCTGTGAGGTACTCCCTAGTCTGCAGCGCATTGGGCTCACTGATATCATTACGTCTGAAAGGCTCTGTAGCACTCTTAAAGTTACCTGCATAGAAGATATCTACGCCTATGCCCAGCTCATCCATCGCCTCCTTAAAGAAAGGTAGCAAGGCACCATACCCCTTGATATCAACACCTCCTCGCGGATTGAGAAAGATACTATCAGCTACTGTAGCGAGTAGGTAGGCACTCTGGCTAAAAGCATCACCGTAAGCATAGACGAACTTACCAGACTCCTTAAAGTCTAGTAGGTGCTGTCGTACGCTGGTAAGCGTCGCCTGGCCCATCGATACACCGCTCAGCTTGAGGAATAGGCCCTCCACCTTGTCGTCCGTAGCTGCGTGATCTATAATACTGTTGAGGTCGCGAAGGCCTAGGGTATTAGAACTGGCAAACTCAAATCCTCCAGAGGCGGCATTACCCGTCTGCTCAGGGACTACGTCTGTCAAGTTGAGCTCGAGGACAGAAGACTTAGCGATACCCTTATCACCCATGAATGCTCCTGCTGCAAAAATGCTAGACACTACCACCAATGCAATAATTGCCAAGAATACACCCAAGCAACTACTCAATACGCCTTTAAAAAAACTCATAAACCTTCTTTTCTTTCTCAAAAATAAGCTCCCACAATGCTACACCATCAGTGAGATTCTGTGCACGCCTGGCCTATACTTCTTCGCTAGTAGCATCTTGATCTCCTTGTAGTGATCACGATTAGCGACGAAGTCTATGTCACTGATGTCTATAATCAATACCGGGAAGGACAAGATGTTGCGAAAGTACTCAAAGTAGGCATCCTGAATGGTGCTAAGGTAGTCGTTACTGATGTCTGTCTCATAGGTCCTACCGCGTTTTTGGATATTCTGCTGCAATACATCGATATTCCTATGGAAATACACCATCAAATCAGGCTGAGGCACCGTCTGGTTAAGCGTCGTGAAGAGCTTTTGAAACATACGGTACTCACTGTCCTTTAGGTTTTTGCGAGCGAACAACAAGGTCTTAACAAAACAGTAGTCCATGAGTGTAAACTCACTGAAGAGGCTCTGAGTAGCGACCATGGCCTCCATCTGCTTGTACCGCTCCGTCATAAAGAAAAGCTCCACCGTAAATGCAAAGCGATCGGGGTCTTTATAGAAAAGTGGTAGGAAAGGATTATCGTCGAACTGCTCTAGTATGAGGTTACAAGCATACTCCTCCTTGATCATTTTACAAAAAGAAGTCTTACCCGCACCGATATTACCCTCCACGGATATAAACCGATAAGGGAATACTATTCTACTGTTGTCAGAGGGCTTCATCAATTCTACGTACAATGGTCGTGTCTACACAGTCGGATAAGAGATCCGCACAAGAGCGGCCAAATATAGGATGCATAAATAGCCCATCCACATCATTGAGCGGATATAGGACAAAATTTCTAATATGAAGGCGGGGATGAGGAAGGGTCAATCGCTGCGTATGGATGATTAAGTCGTCTATATACAGGATGTCAATATCGATGCGCCTGGGGCCCCAGTACTCCGTCTTGGCCCTACCTATACTAGCCTCGACAGCCTGGCAGTAGTCGAGCAAGGCAAATGGGTGTAAGGTCGTCTGGACCATTAGAGCAACATTGTAAAAGTCAGGCTGGGCCGTATGTCCCCAGGCGGCTGTCTCATACACGGCTGAGCGATCTACTACCTCTAACTGCTCGCCTAGCATTGCGGTAGCCTGCCGTAATAACTCTATACGATCACCCATATTACTACCTAGGTGTAGGCAAGCTTTAGCCATCTTCGTTGTCACTTGAGTGATAGATATTGCATTATCTAGATCCTTGAGTAGGTACCTCTTTTTACAAAAGTGTCGTATTTATGAAAACTAAGTGGCAGTATAAACACTTTTATTTCCTAATCTTGCGTTCAATTGCTCAGGTACTTACATTGCCTGCTCAGATAATCACAACCCAATGAATAATAAGACTTCACGCCAAATGGCCTTCTTATTTGCTCTGCTAACGGTGGCGGCAGTGTTTACGTCATGTAACAGAGGCGGATACGGATGCCCGTACGAGCTATCGGCACCGAGCATTACCATCATCAAGTAGCATAGGCACATTTTACAGTTTAGGAGGAGGGTTTGATACGCAACTATCAAGCCCTACTGTCGTTAGTAATCTTTGTAATTATCATATACTTTATGAAGTGGAGTACCATTAACGATCTGGATCAGATCACGACTATTGTCAACGCCAGTAACGAACGACCGCAGGTCATATTTAAGCACAGTACTACCTGTCCCATCAGCAGCATGGCCAAGATGCGACTAGAGGAGTCGTGGGATTTTGAAGATGTAGATGCCCACTACCTAGACCTACTAGCATATCGGCCTATCTCTACCGCCATAGCGGATGATCTGCAGGTACACCATGAGAGTCCGCAGCTCATCCTCCTTATGCAGGGTGAGGTGATATTTGACAGTAGCCACCTAGATATCAATGTTGAGGAGGTCAAAGAGAGTATAGCATATGTCAGAAGCAAAGCATAATCTGATACTATCTCACGATGGCAGTCACACGATAGAGTCTGCCCAGTACGGCGTCACTTACCACAGCGCATTCGGTGCTCTAGAGGAGAGCCTGACCGTATTTCTCTCGGCGGGCTACCACCATAGTAGGTTACGGCACAAGCCAGACCAGCTAGATGTTTTAGAAGTAGGTTTTGGCACGGGTCTCAATGCTTGGTTGACAATCCAGGAGGCAGAGCGATATCGCCAGCTGACCACCTACACAGGTATAGAGGCCTACCCTATAACTGCTGACGTTGCCGAGCAACTCAACTACCCGTCCATCACAAGTACATCCGATAAGAAAGACGCTTTCATCGAGCTGCATAATGCAGCTTCTAGCACCCGACACAGGACGAGTGATTACAGCATTTTTAACAAGGAGATCATGCGCATCGAGGACTGGGAGGCCCCTCAGTCTTACGACGTAATATATTTCGACGCATTCGCCCCTACTGCTCAACCCGAGCTCTGGAGTCAGCACATATTACAAAAGATGTATGACTGTACCAAGCCCGGCGGCGTTCTCGTCACTTACTGCGCCAAAGGACAATTTAAGCGAGACCTCAGAGCCGTAGGATACCAGGTAGAAGCACTCCCCGGTCCTGGTCGCAAACGAGAGATGACGCGTGCTATCAAGTCCAGCACCTAGACTATCCCTTCGACAGTAATACGAGCTGGAAAAATTTTTTTACCACCAAATGCAACAATGTTGCATTTGGTATCGTTCTTCATTGGAACCATAATCAAATACTAATGAAGAAGTTTTTACTACTACTATTACCAGCCCTAGCATTTACGGCTTGTGACAATGAAGATCCGATTATCGAAAACGAAGAAGAGGTAATCACCACCTTACGCTACGAGCTCACACCTGTTGACGGAGGAGCCGCGGTTGTCTTCTCGTTTACAGACCTCGATGGTGAGGGTGGCAATGATCCTGTGATATTATCACCTACCTTAGCCGCTGACACCGAGTACCAGGGGCAGCTCAGCTTACTCAACGAGACAGACGGAGTAGAAGATGTCAACGAAGAGATCGAAGAAGAGGACGATGAGCACCAGGTATTTTATAGCAGCGATGTAGTCACGGTAGTCACTACTGATACAGACGGCGACGGTAACCCTCTAGGCCTTACCTCACGACTGACAACAGGAGGTAGTGGCACTGGGTCTATGACGATCACCTTACGACACGAGCCCAACAAAGACGCTGAGGGAGTAAGTGATGGTCTTATCGCCAATGCTGGTGGAGAGACTGATATAGAAGTACAATTTAATGTCGTTATCGAATAAGTTTACCCTTTGCCTTTTAGTATTACAATCC
This sequence comes from uncultured Saprospiraceae bacterium, assembly GCA_964389475.1. Classification (GTDB taxonomy): domain Bacteria; phylum Bacteroidota; class Bacteroidia; order Chitinophagales; family Saprospiraceae; genus CAYMFD01. Next base: position 7,497 of record CAYMFD010000045.1, on the reverse strand, counting down.
GTCTGCGCCATGGCTCAGGCGGATTGTAATATCAATATATCGGGTCTCATCATAGACCAAAATACCAATAAACCAATCGATCATGCCCACTGCGTGATCGCAGAGTCTGGCCAAGGTCGTGCCACGTCCGACGACGGCACTTTTAACATCCCAGCCGTATGTCCCGGAGACTACCACCTACTGATATCGCATGTAGGCTGTGCCACCAAGACCATCTACCTACCCCTCCAGAAGGATACCATAATCACCATATACCTCGATCACCAGCATATAGGTCTCGACGCTGTCACTGTATCAGCAGAGCGAGACCAGCAGGGCATCCAGGTATCCAACAAGACCATGGACCAGTCAGGTAATGATGGTCTGGCAGACCTCCTGTCCTCACTAGAGGGTGTAAGCGTACTCAAGACGGGCAATGATATCGGCAAGCCCATCGTCAATGGTCTGTATGGCAATAGACTAAGGATCATCAATGCCGGGCTACCACACATAGGACAGAACTGGGGTAACGATCATGCTCCAGAGATCGATCCTTCTATGATAGATCGACTAAGTGTCGTGCAAGGTGCTGCAGCGGTAACGGAACAAGCCTCTACCCTAGGTACCATCGTACGAGCCGATCGCAGTATCATCAAACGTGACCCACATATACACGGTAATATAGGCTCCGTCTACTCCTCTAATGGCCGCAGCATAGGTGTCAATGGAGAGCTCTACGCAGGCTATCAAAAATGGAGCTGGAGAGGCACCGCAAGCACGAGAGGTAGTGGTGACCGCCATACCCCGGACTACTACCTCCGCAATACTGGTAGCAATAAGGTGGCGGGCAGCGGAGAGATTATCTATCACCCGCATGAGCGGCTACGAGCATCACTGCTATACACCCACTACCAGACGGAGATCGGCATATTGAGAGGTTCGCATATTGGCAATACGACCGACCTTGAGGCAGCTCTTATGGCCACGGAGCCTTTCTTTACGCAGCCCGACTTTACCAGAGATATAGACAACCCAAGACAGGAGGTCAGCCACTCCCTAGCCAAGGCCAGCCTCAGTGCTTTTATCAATGAAGAAGAACGTATCGAAGTGTCCTATGGCGTGCAGGTCAATGATCGAGAAGAGTATGATGTACGACGTGGAGATCGATCGTTAAGGCCCAGCCTGAGTCTCCAGCAAATAGGTCAGCACTTCGTCACGAGGTACATCTCCGAGAAGAAAGGCAGGCTAGAGTCCGGCATACAGATCACCCTCCTAGACAACGAAAACGTACCCGGCACAGGCATACTACCTCTCATACCCAACTATCTATCGCTGACAGCTGGCGCCTACCTCTACTATCACTACAAGGCTGACAAAATCACCCTAGACCTAGGACTGCGACTTGATAATACCGCCCGAGAGGTGGCTGCGATATCGAGGGACCTACCAAGAGAAATCGTCCGCTACAATGAGTCTTTTTACAACTACCAAACAGCTGCCGACCTTGCTTGGCGGATCGATGAGTCGACTACCCTCACCTACTCTGCAGCCCTGAGCAATCGTGCTCCAGAGATCAATGAGTTATACTCCCAGGGCCTCCACCAAGGAGTGAGCGGTATCGAGGAGGGCAACCTCAACCTACAAACCGAGACTAGCATCCTCCAGGCCCTCAAGCTCACAACGGACCTAGGCGACCGGGTACACCTACGTGCTCGAGCCTACTACCGACACTTTAATGATTACATCTACCTACGGCCCACACCCGAGCTACGACTGACGATCCGCGGTGCATTTCCGGTATATCAGTATACACAGACGGATGCAAGACTGCTCGGCCTAGATGCCACGACCTCCATCGAGTGGTCGGACCACTGGTCTACCATAGCGGACGTCAGTATCATACGATCTGATGACTTACAGTCTGAGATACCCCTCGTCAATATACCTACAGACCATGGACGACTGGCCTTGCGCTACGCTGCCGACCATGCGGGCATATTCTCTGAGGTATCTATAGAGGCGGGTGTCAGTCACCACGCTAGTCAGAGCGACCTACTAGCTAGTATCGAATTCGCTCCACCACCGCCGGCCTACACTCTAGCAGACCTGCATATCGCCGTCGACTACCCGCTCGGCAAGTCGTCCATATCGGCCTACGTACGGTGCAATAACCTGCTTAACAATCGATACCGTAACTACCTCAATCGCCTCCGCTACTTCGCGGATGAGGATGGTCGAGACGTGACGCTGGGAGTTAACTACAAGTTCTGAGGAGCGGATGCCAGATATCGGATGTCAGATATCGGAATAGAAAACGGATGACGCTAGACCGCAGACCGAATCAGCAAATGGGCAGGAAGGATAGAACACGGATCGGGCGGATTAAAATGGATGATCACGGATAGGGCAGTCAAAAGTTGAAAGTCGAAAGCGGCAGGTTTCGGCGATTCGTAAGCACACATTGGCGATTCGTGAGCACAGGTCAGATGCGCAGCCGGAGACCTGGGATCTAGAAGCGCAATCATGAAAATCACATGCCGCATGCCGAAAACCGCATCCCGCAGACCGCGAACCACAAAAGCATTACATTAGAGCACTCAATAAAAAATCATCATGATCCCATGTTTGAACAGACCTTCCGCAACATAGACGACATCCTGTATAAAGACGCTGGGGCTGACAGCGAGCTAGACTACATCGAGCAGACTAGCTGGGTACTCTTCTTGCGCTACCTCGATGCACTAGAGCAGGAGCGGCGTGACGAGGCCGAGCTCGAAGGGCGGGACTATACACCGCTGATCAGCGATGCCTATCGCTGGTCGAACTGGGCAGTACCACGACAGGCCGATGGTGAGGTAGACCAGCATCGATTACTGACGGGACCAGACCTAGTCGACTTCGTCAATGATGAGCTATGGCCCTACCTGACCGCCTATCGTGAGCGAGCTACAGGGCCGCAGACGATCGAGTACAAGATCGGTGAGATATTCGGTGAGCTTAAGAATAAGGTCAACAGCGGATACAATCTGCGAGCCATCCTCGACTATGCGGACAGCCTACCCTTCCTGACAGCTAAGGACAAACACGAGCTCAGCCACCTCTACGAGACCAAAATCAAAAACATGGGCAATGCCGGTCGTAATGGTGGCCAGTACTACACCCCACGACCACTGATACGAGCCATGATCGAGGTGCTCGACCCGCAGGTAGGCGAGACTGTCTATGATGGTGCCGTAGGTTCAGCGGGCTTCCTCTGTGAGGCCTACGAATATATGTACGAGCACATGGAGCGGACCACGACTAATGTCGAGACGCTACAGACTAAGACCTTCTACGGCCGAGAAAAAAAGAACCTCGCCTACATCATCGGCGTGATGAATATGATACTCCATGGTATCGAGGCGCCTAATATCGTACATACCAATACACTGGCCATCAACCTCAGCGACATCCAGCAAGGGGACCGCTACGACGTCATCCTGGCCAATCCGCCTTTCGGCGGTAAGGAGCGGGCAGAGGTACAGACCAACTTCCCGATACGTAGTAGCGAGACGGCCTTCCTCTTTCTCCAGCACTTCATCAAAAGCCTCAAGGCTGGAGGCCGTGCAGCTGTGGTGATCAAGAATACCTTCCTCAGCAACAGCGACAGCGCTGCGACTAGCCTACGCCAGCACCTCCTCGAGAGCTGCCAGCTCGACATCGTGCTCGATCTGCCAGGCGGTACATTCCCAGGTACGGGGGTCAAGACAGTTGTTCTCTTCTTTACTAAGGGTCAGCCGACCAGCAAGATCTGGTACTACCAGCTCGACCCAGGCCGTACGATGGGCAAGACCACTCCCCTCAATGACCGGGACATGGCTGACTTCATCACTCTGGCCAAGGTCCGAGCTGACAGTGAGCAGAGCTGGACGCTAGACGTCACTGACATAGAGGCGGCAGCGGCTGACCTCAGTGCTCGCAACCCACATACCCCTGAGGAGGCCCCACTGCGTAGCCCGGTCGAGATCATGGCCGAGATCGAGAGTCTAGATGGAGAGGTGGCGGAGATGATGGCGGAGCTAAAGGGGATGATATGAGCGAGGTGGTGATGAAAGGAGTGCTTCCTAAGTGGTGGGATGTACTTTCCCTAGGTTCTATAGCAGAAATAAAAGGTGGTAAAAGCTTCTCCAAATATCAAGAGAATAATTCTTCAGGTGTACCTTATTGTAAAGTAAGTGACATGACCAGTACTGGCAATGAAGTGGAGATATTCTCATCTAACCTGTCAGTTCCTTCCGATAAAACTAGGAAGAATGATATCACTCATTCTAGATCTGTTATAGTTCCTAAAAGGGGAGGTGCTATACTTACGAACAAGAAGAGGCTACTGCCCAAAGGATATGTTCTTGACCTCAATCTGATGGCATTTTTACCTAACACAGATCTAATTCGACTAGAATTTCTACGATTGTGGTTTGATACCCTTGATTTAAGCACTATAGCCAACGGAGCGAATGTGCCTCAAGTCAATAAAAAAGACTTTGAATATATCCCCATTCCCGTCCCGCCGCTCGCCGAGCAGGAGGTCATCGTCGAGATTCTGGATCGGGCATTTGGGCTGATAGACGGTATGATCGAGCGGGTAGAGCGGCAGGTGGCCTTACTGGAGGAGCTGTGGCAGAGTAAGCTCGATTCGATCTTTACCCAGCAAGATCCGCTGACTGCGGGCGAGCAGTGGTCGGAGGTCAGGCTGGGGGATGTGTGTGAGTTTGTCCGTGGCCCTTTTGGCGGCTCGCTTAAAAAGTCGTCATTTGTCGAGGTTGGTTACTCAGTGTATGAGCAAAGACACCCAATTCATGGTGAATTCTCAAAGTTTAGATACTATATCGATGCCAATAAGTTCGAAGAAATGAGAAGGTTTGCTGTTGAGCCGGGAGATCTGTTGATGAGTTGTTCTGGCACAATAGGCAGGACTGCGGTAGTACCAGTGGGATCTCCACAGGGAATCATCAATCAAGCTTTACTCAAGCTTAGAGTTAATCCTAGCCTGTCCGTTCATTATCTTAAACTGTGGCTAGATAGTGCGGCTTTTCAGGAGCAGTTAATTCATTTGATCGAGGGTGCTGCAATTAAGAATATAGTTTCAGTTAAAGTTTTGAAGAGAGTACTTATGCGGATGCCCAGTCATCGGCAGCAGAGTCACATCGTAGAGATAGTTGAGGAGTTTAAGGGAGACGTAGTAGAAGTTCAAAAAATGATCGAATCCAAGCTCACCCACCTCCGCGACCTCAAGCAGTCGTTGCTGGAGCGGGCCTTTAGAGGGGATCTGACGGCGGCGTGGCGAGCGGAGCGGGGCGATTCGTGAGCACAGCACGAAGGCCCCGGCCGAAGTGATGGGATCTGAAAGCGCGAGTAGCACAGGTTCAGAGCATGTGCTTCCAGATCCCTTCGGGCTCACGAACCACGAAAACAGTTGGCAAGTGCAAGACTGCAGGATTTTCCCTACGCTTAGAGTTATAATTACCACACGCTAGCCATGGACTAGACTAGACATACAAAGAGCCAAGTCATTACGACTTGGCTCTGTATTACCTAGGACGGCTATGTTTAACCCTAAGGCCTCCCATGCCGCCCTTTATGTATCTATAGATAGAACAAATATAAGAACGATTCTCACATAACAAAAGGTTCAATACCACTATGAGGCCAGTCACTGTCATCTTCAAAACGACTCTTATTGAGCGATTTTTTATTGAACGTAGCATTGAGCTACTGAGCCCTAGCACTATAGATCTGTACCGCCTACGGATACATAATAGTATGAGCATCTTGGTCGAACTGCAAGATGTGATCGAGCAGACTCTCAACGGTCCACTCAGAGAGAAGTACGCCAATGCTTTATGCGAAGAAGCAATAAAATTGATTCGCAAAGATGACCTGCTTCCCGTTTCGCCACAGATTAAGCAGTTCCTGCTACGAAGTGTTAGTAATAGAGACTATAAGGCACTGCAGGTCATCTTGCCTGGTGTTGTTTCTAGATCTGACGACTACTTAAGTGTGATTGAGGCGTCAATTGCACAGCTACTATCGCTTGAGGTAGAGGATTGGTATACCTCCTGTAAGCGCATGAACTCATTAGTAACAAAGTATTGGATCGGGATTCGTGACAAGGGATATACTAAGCAGTATTTAGTTAATCTAGTTACTGCTTGGAGCAGTAGATCCTCCGACTCTTTTGGTGTTTTTTGGGATCGTGTTAAGTCCTTAGCTACAAGAGGTAATGAGTCATTTAGTATTTACTTCCAGAGCAATCTAGGCTACTTTACCTCGGGAGCAGTAGCACACGTGCATAAGATTGGTTACCCTACAAAATATGGAGAGGACCGAAACTACAATAAGAACTATTTCAACTGGCTAGAAGGCGTCAGACGCAGTGTATATCGAGTAGAAGTGCAAGCGCTAGACTACTATAGTGCAGCCAGACTCGCCAAAGCGACCTTCTTCGAATGTATTGACAGAAACCAGTTTAGTACAACAAAGCAATTGTATGTCGGCAAAAGCTGTTTCGTAGTAGGACAAAACGATCCAAGTAAAGCCCAAAAACAAGCGACCCACTACTACGTAGATGATCACCTCAGGTACAACCATGATACTGCTGACAGGATGACCAAGATGCTTGCTGATCTCGATCTGTCAGTTCTGTCCAGTACCGCTAAAAACAAGGTGACAACTAGTTTGAGGTTTCTAAGAAGCGGATATCAGTCTGATAACGTGGCTACCATGTTGCTCAATTATTGGATCGGAATGGAGCATATTTTTGCATCACAAGTATCTTCAGAAGGCATTTTTGAGCGGCTAAAGGAACACTATAGCAAGATGCAAGCTCTCGTACTTTTTAAACGGACACTTTTAGACCTCCACAAGTCTGTCATTCAATTTAAACTCCAGAACACTGTTACTAATTTCGATCCAAGAGATATTGAATACCTGATGGATAGTAGCAATCTGAAAGATGTCATTGCCAACTTCCACTCCCATGTAACTCTTTCTTTTAGGGCCAAGGGTCTTGTTGATTTGGTCCAAAATCCTGATAAAATTCGGTCTATGATGATCAATAGTCAGCAAATGGTCAAACTCAATCTGATAAGGATCTACAGGTATAGAAACGAGATTGTCCATAGTGCTAAATACGGTTTTGGGTCAACTGATATTTGTGCCCATCTACGCTACTATTTCTTGTTTACAGTTACCTCAATCATAAAGTACTTTATTGATAATCCCGAAGATGTAAATAGAGATGGCATCATGACACTTGATGATTTCTTTACTGAACGACAAGTTAAGTTTGCACTAGTGACGCAAAAGGGTGCGGTAGACCTAGACTACCTCAAGACATTCATGTACCCAATGGAGCTTATGGAAGCCTAATAGTTGCTTCAGTAACAAGCAGTAAACCTCATGAGACTTTGATAAAATCTATACCAATGATCACTTACGATTACCAAATACTTCGCTATCGACATGACCGGGCCACAGGAG